>JAFEEZ010000284.1 GCA_018240825.1 Pseudomonadota bacterium
CAATGACCGCCGCGTGTTTCGGGATACCCGGCATTGGCTTGGCACGCCGCGCGGCGACCTCGCGACCCGCGACGTCGCCACCCGCGTCTCGGCGATGGCTGACGCGTTCAGCTGCTCGCTTGGGATCAAGCTTGATCCCAATAAGGCGCCCAGGCTGATCAAGCTGATCACGATGGCGGGCGCAACCGCGAACGCCCAGTCGCACGCGGCCAAGGATTATTTCAAACGCCTGCGGCCGTTCCAGATCGACAAGGGCAAGACGTGCCAGCCGGCCGAAGAACTCAAGGGCAGTTACGACTATCCCTCGGGCCATACGACCTGGGGCTGGACCTGGGCGCTGATCCTCGCGAACCTCGCCCAGGATCGCGCCACCGCGATCCTGGCGCGGGGCCGCGCCTATGGCGAGAGCCGGGTGGTGTGCGGCGTGCACAATTACAGCGCGATCGAGGCCGGCCGGATGACGGCGTCGGGCACGTATGCCGCGGAGTTGGGCCAGCCGGAATTTCAGACCGACCTCGCCGCCGCGCGCGCCGAACTGACCGCGCTTCGCGCCGACCCGGCGACGCCAAAGCCCGAGAAATGCGATGTCGAGGCCAACCTGGTTGCGACGCCGATTCTCTAAGGCTTGCTTTCGTCGCGCTTTTCCGCCAATGGCCCGCGCTTCCGACAATACGGAAAGACGATAGCCGGAGGGGCGTCCGCACGGTGCGGCGTCAGCGATCGGCCAACAGTGAGACGAAAGCATGGCTCTTTACGAGCATGTGTTCCTTGCGCGCCAAGACCTGGCGCAGGCGCAAGTGGACGCGCTGGCGGAAGCCGCCACCAAGATTATCGAGGACAATCAGGGCAAGGTCGTCAAGACCGAGACCTGGGGTCTTCGCAGCCTCGCCTATCGCATCGCGAAAAACCGCAAGGCGCATTACGTGATGCTCGAAATCGACGCGCCGGGTTCGGTCGTTGCCGAGCTGGAGCGCCAGACGCAGATCAACGAAGACGTGATCCGCTACATGACCGTCAAGGTCGATGCGCACGAGAACGGCCCGAGCGTGATGATGCGCAAGGGCGAGCGCGACCGTGAGCGTAGCCGCGAGCGTGGTGACCGCGGTCCCCGCGGCGGTTTCGACGGCGAATAAGGATAGATAGACATGGCACGACCCTTTTTCCGCCGCCGCAAGAGCTGTCCCTTCTCCGCGAAGGATGCGCCCCGGATCGACTACAAGGACGTCCGGCTGCTCCAGGGCTTCGTCTCCGAGCGTGGCAAGATCGTCCCCTCGCGCATCACCTCGGTGAGCGCGAAGAAGCAGCGCGAACTCGCCCAGGCGATCAAGCGCGCGCGTCACCTGGGCCTGCTGCCCTACCTCGTGAAGTAAGGAGCAGACACGATGGACGTTATTCTGCTGGAACGCGTCGAGAAGCTCGGCGCCATCGGCGATGTCGTGAAGGTCAAGGACGGGTTCGCCCGCAACTTCCTTCTGCCGAACAAGAAGGCGCTGCGCGCCAACGAAGCCAACCGCAAGGTCTTCGAAGCCAATCGCGCGAAGATCGAGGCGGACAATGCTGCACGCCGCTCGGACGCCGAGAAGGACGCGAAGACCTATGAAGGCGCGTCGGTGACGCTGATTCGCCAGTCGTCGAACACCGGCCAGCTCTACGGATCGGTCGCGGTGCGCGACCTGGTCGAAGCGCTCGATGCGGCCGGTCACAAAATCGGCAAGAGCCAGATCGTGCTCGCCAAGCCGATCAAGGCGATCGGCGTGTACGAGGTCAAGGTTCAGCTGCACCCCGAAGTCGCGGTCAACGTCAAGGTCAACGTCGCCCGATCGCCCGAAGAGGCCGAGATGCAGGCGTCGGGCGTCGACGTCATGGCGGCGATGTTCGAGAAGGACGAGGCGGGTTTCACCGAGGCGTTCGATCCGAACGCCGAGCCCGGCGCGACCGCCGAGGTCAAGGTTGTCGCCGAAGAGCCGACCGAGGAAGCTTCGGAAGCCTGATCCTTAACCTATGAGAAAAAAGAAAGGGCCGTCCGGATGTCTCCGGCGGCCCTTTCTCATTGCGACCCGCTTTGGGGAGAAGAGGGAAGCGCGACGTCCTGAGCGGGGGAATCAGAACGTCGAAACGCAGGCGCCGACCACCGCGGCAAGCGGAATAAGGGCAAAGACGACGGGCATTACCTTGTTCACGGCGAATTCCATCGGGTCTTGATGACCCGCTCCGCCAAAATGCGCAGCGCGCGCAAAGTTTCCAGGGGATCAACGTAATAGATTTTGTTGATTCACGGGAATTTTTTCATCGGACTGGCCGCGCCGGCCAGCCGCGCCTCACTTTCTCCCGAACAAATTCTCGATATCGCGGTGCGCCAGTTTCACCCACGTCGGGCGACCGTGGTTGCATTGGCCCGAATGGGGAGTGATCTCCATTTCACGCAGCAACGCGTTCATTTCGGTCACAGACAGCACTCGACCGGCGCGGACCGATCCGTGACAGGCAAGCGTCGCTGCGACGTGATCGAGACGTTCCCTGAGGCTCAACGCCTCGTCATACGCCGCAAGTTCATCCGCCAGATCTCTGACCAGCCCGGTGACGTCCCCCTGCCCCAGCATTGCGGGCACGCTGCGCACCAGCATCGCGCGCGGGCCGAAACGCTCGAGCTCGAGCCCGAACTCGGCGAGTTCGCCGAGCCGTCCCTCGAGCCGGTCGCAAGCTGGCTCGTCGAGTTCGACCACCTCCGCGATCAGCAGCGCCTGACTCCCCACCCTGCCCCCGGCCAGCGCCGCACGCATGCGTTCAAGGACGAGACGTTCGTGCGCCGCATGCTGGTCAACCAGCACCAGGCCGTCCTCGGCCTCGGCGACGATATAGGTTTTGGCGACTTGCCCTCGGGCCACGCCGAGAGGGTGCTGGATCGTATCGGGCGGCGGGGCGTAAGCCGGTTCGGCGCGGGCGAGCGGTGGCGGCGCGGAAAACGCCGGACGTCGGTCGTGCACTCTATCCGTCGTCCCAGCGAAGGCCGGGACCGCTGGCGACCCGGCATATTGCCAGAGATCCCGGCCTTCGTCGGGATGATGCAATTGCGGTTCTGACCGCCAAGCCGCCAGCACATCTTCGTTCGCCCGCTGGAAACTGCGATGCCCAGCATCATCCAGCGCTCGCCGCAACCCGCTGACGATCAGCCCGCGGATCATTTGCGGTTCGCGGAATCGCACCTCGGTCTTCGCCGGGTGAACGTTGACGTCGACCAGATCGGCCGGAAGGTCGAGAAACAATGCGACCACCGGATGCCGGTCGCGCGCGATCATTTCGGCATAGGCGCCGCGGATCGCCCCCATCAGCAAGCGGTCTTTCACGGGGCGGCCGTTGACGAACAGATATTGATGATCGGCGACGCCGCGGTTGAAGGTCGGCAACCCTGCGATGCCGCCCAGCCGGACGCCCTCGCGTTCCAGATCGACGCCGACGCTGTTTTCGGCGAGCGCCCGGTCGGTCAGCGCGGCGACGCGCGCCGGGCGGTCTTCCGGGCCGCCGGTCGCGAGCGCCCGCCGGCCGTCATGTTCGACCGAAAAGGCGATGTCAGACCGCGCCATTGCGAGGCGTCGCACAACGTCGAGAGCCGCGCCATATTCGGCGCGGGGCGTGCGCAGGAACTTGCGCCGCGCCGGCACCTTTTCGAACAGCCCTTCGACCAGCACTCGCGTTCCTGGCGGCAAGGCGGCAGGCCCCTCTTCCACGAGCGCGCCATTGTCGATCACTCGACGCCAACCGTCGCCGCCACGCATCCGGCTTTCCAGCGTCAACCGCGCGACGCTCGCGATCGACGGCAACGCCTCGCCGCGAAAGCCAAGCGTCGTGACCTGATCGATCGCCTCATCCGGCAATTTCGAGGTCGCGTGCCGCTCCAGCGCCAGGGCCATGTCGCGGGGTGTCATGCCACACCCGTCATCCACCACTTCGATCAGGTCGATCCCGCCGCTCGCCAGTCGCACCGAGACCCGCGTCGCGCCCGCGTCGATCGCGTTTTCGACTAGTTCCTTCAACGCGCTGGCGGGTCTTTCCACCACTTCACCGGCAGCGATACGATTGACCAGATGTTCGGGGAGACGCCGTATTGACATGAATGTGACTCTAGCCCAAGCGGCCTCGTCCCGCGACCGCAAAAGCCGCATAGCCGGAGCCCGGAAACGGCTTTGGCGGATGGGGGAAAAGCATCTTGGCGCATGCCGCATCGCGGCCTCGATTTCGGACGGTTTCTTCTATGGTCTTCGGGCGTTTCTTCAAGCTGATGTCGCACGACATGGCGATCGATCTGGGGACGGCAAACACGGTCGTCTATCTGCGCGGGCGCGGCGTCGTCCTCAACGAGCCATCGGTCGTCGCGGTCGAGACGCTCAACGGACAGAAGAAGGTGAAAGCGGTCGGCGACGACGCAAAGCTGATGATGGGTAAGACCCCTGACAGCATTCAGGCGATCCGTCCGCTTCGCGACGGCGTCATCGCCGACATCGACGTCGCCGAACAGATGATCAAGCACTTCATTCACAAGGTGCATGGCGGGCAGAAGCGCTTCATGCGTTGGCCGCAGATCGTGATCTGCGTGCCGTCGGGGTCGACCAGCGTCGAACGCCGCGCGATCCGCGACGCAGCGCAGAATGCCGGCGCGAGTCAGGTGTTCCTGATCGAGGAACCGATGGCGGCCGCGATCGGCGCCGACATGCCGGTGAC
>JAFEEZ010000285.1 GCA_018240825.1 Pseudomonadota bacterium
AGAAACACTTCGTCGTCCCAGCCGAAATCCTCGGCGATCAGCGTGCAGCATGCTTCGACATTGTGCAGGATCGCGCCGTGATGCTGCATCACCCCGCGTGGCGCGCCCCCGGTGCCGCTGGTGTAGATGATGCACGCCAGATCGTCGCGGGTGGCCGTGGATACGATGCTCGCGGGATCGGTCGCGTGGTCGGCGATCAGCTTGCCCCACGAATGATAGTCGAGCGTGCCCGTCTGCATCACGCGCAGGTCGTCGATCCCGATCACGATCTTCGCTTCGCTCGCGCGGATCGCGGCGGGGAGGAGCGGGCGGGCGAGCCGCGCGGTCGAGACGATCACCGCACGTGCGCCGGAATTCTCGAGAATGTGCGTATGGTCGCGCTCGGTATTGGTGATGTAGGTCGGCACCGTCACGCAGCCCGCAGCCATGATCGCGAGATCGGAGATGCACCATTCGGGCCGGTTCTCGCTGACCAGCATCACGCGGTCGCCCGGTTGCAGCCCGATCGCCCTGAGGCCCGCGGCGAGGCTGGCGACCTGGCGCGCGGCCTCCGCCCAGCTCAGCGGCGCCCAGGTATCGCCTTCCTTATGCCAAAGGAACGGCTTGTCGCCGCCCTGGGCCGCCCGCGTGAAGAACATCGCGACGAGGTTGGGGAAATGCTCGATCTGCCGCATGCGGCTGCCCTCCTGCTGACGCGCCGTTTTCGGCTGCGCCCTCCTTATTGTTCGAGCGCGACGCCCGGGCTGCGCGGATCGGCGGCTCCGACCCATTTGCCGTTTTCCCATGCCGCGGCATTGGCCTTCAGCCCGAGCTTGGCGATCGTCACCTTGTTGCCGAGCTTCTCCATCGCGGACTTGAGCTTTTCGAGACTGGTGCCCTGTTCGAGGATCACGCCGTCCTGGTTGAAATAGATGAGGCCGAGGCCGAGCGCGTCGCGCGGTTCCATCCCCCAGTCGAGCCGCGCGATGATCGCCTTTGCGACCTGCATGATGATCGTCTTGCCGCCCGCCGCACCGACCACGAAGATCGGGCGATTGGTCCTGGCGTCGTAGACGATCGTCGGCGACATCGAGGATAGCGGGCGCTTGCCGCCCTCGACGCGGTTGGCGACGGGCTTGCCGTCCTTTTCAGGCGCGAGCGTGAAGTCGGTCAGTTCGTTGTTGAGCACGAAACCGTTGGCGAGCAACTGGCTACCGAACGGCCCTTCCACGGTCGACGTCATGCTGACGATGTTGCCGTCGCCGTCGATCGCGACGAAATGCGTCGTGCCGGGGACTTCGTTCTGCACCGCGGCGGTGCGCTGCGGCGCGCCGGGGGGCGTTCCGGCTTCGTACCTGGCGAGCGTGGTGGCGGGCGAGATCAGTCTCGACCGCGACCGAAGATAGGCCGGGTCGATCAGGCCTGCGACCGGCACGTCGACGAAATCGCGGTCGCCCAAATATTTCTCCCGGTCGGCATAGGCGA
Organism: Pseudomonadota bacterium; assembly: GCA_018240825.1. Lineage (GTDB taxonomy): Bacteria > Pseudomonadota > Alphaproteobacteria > Sphingomonadales > Sphingomonadaceae > Sphingomonas. The sequence goes on from JAFEEZ010000285.1 coordinate 1,465, forward strand.
GCCCCATCGCCTCGCCGATCAGGTGCCAGGCGACGGGCGAATCCTTGCCCAGCTTCTTCAGGTCGAATCGTTCGAGCATGCCGAGGATGCCGAGCACGGTCGTCGCGCCGGACGAAGGCGGCCCCATCCCGCAAATCCTGTAGATGCGGTACATGCCGCACACTGGCGGCCGCTCCTTCGCCTGGTATCTGGCGAGGTCGGCGAGGGTCATGTCGCTCGGCGCAACCTTGCTGCCCGTCGCGGCGTCGACGATCGCTTGCGCGTTCTTGCCCGCGTAGAAGGCGTCGGGGCCGTCCTCTGCAAGCTTCTTGAGCAGTTTGGCCAGTTCGGGATTCTTGAACGTCGCGCCGACGGGCAGCGGCGCCCCGCCGGGCGCGTAAAGCGCAGCGGCGGCCGGGAAGTTCTTCCATAGCGGCGCCATCATGCCGATCGATCCGTTCAGGCGGTCGTTGACGACGAACCCATCGTCGGCGAGCCGGATCGCGGGCTGAAACAGCTCCTTCCAGGGCAGCTTGCCCCACCGTGCATGCACCATCGCCATCAGCCGGATGTTGCCGGGCACGCCCACCGACTTGCCGCCGGGAAACGCCTGGATGAACGGCAGCGCCTTGCCGTCGGGGCCGACGAAGCGTTGCGGCGTCGCCGCCATCGGAGCGGCCTCGCGCCCGTCGATCGTCGACACCATGCCGGTCTTGCCGTCATTGTAGACAAAGAACCCGCCGCCGCCGATGCCCGAACTCTGCGGTTCGACGACGGTGAGCGCGAGCATCATCGCCATCGCCGCGTCGGCCGCGTTGCCGCCCTTCCGCAGGATTTCCTGCCCGGCCGCGGACGCGCGGGGATCGGCCGAGGAAACGACGCCTTGCGCCGACGCCGCGGCAGGCGAGAGCAGCAGGAGGGCGAGTGTGAGGAGGAGCTTCTTCATGGAGCGTGACCCTAACGGCATGGACCGCAGTGACAAGACGCTACGTCACCCGATGCCGACGGCATCCGCGACGCGCGCAAACCCGTCGCGCGCGAGTAAGGCGGCCAGGTCGGCCAGGATGCGGCGCGGTAGTCCGGGCCCACCATAGACGAGGCCCGTATAAAGCTGGACCAGAGTCGCGCCGGCGCGGATACGGGCGTGGGCCTCGGCACCGCTGTCGATCCCGCCCGCCGCGATCAGCGGAAGTTCGCCCCCGGTCGCCGTCCGGAAATCGGCGAGGCGTTGCGCGGCGAGCGCGGCGAGCGGCGCGCCCGACAGGCCCCCTTGCTCGCTCGCGTTCGGCGAACGGAGATGCGGACGGCCGACCGTCGTGTTGCCCACGATCAGCGCGTCGATCCCGGCGTCGATCGCCGCACGCGCGATGCCGTCGATCTGCGCCGATTCCAGATCGGGCGCGACCTTCAGGAACAAGGGTGTCGTACCCCGCGCCGCCGCCGATCGCGCGAGCAGGTCGGTCAGCGCCGGACCGTGCTGGAGGTCGCGCAGGCCCGGCGTATTGGGCGAGCTGACGTTGATCGTGACATAGTCGGCGACCGGCGCGGCTGCGGCCACGCCCGCTTCATAGTCGGCGACACGGTCCGCCGCGTCCTTGTTCGCGCCGACGTTGATGCCCAGCACGCCCTTGCGTTGCGCCGCGCTGGCGCGCCCCAGCGCGGCCGCGAGCCCGCCGTTATTGAATCCCATGCGGTTGATCACCGCGCGATCCGCCCCCAGCCGGAACAGCCGCGGTTTCGGGTTGCCGGGCTGGGGGAGAGGGGTGAGCGTGCCGATCTCGACGCTGCCGAAACCGAGTCCGAAAAAGCCGCGGATCGCGCGACCGTCCTTGTCCGCGCCCGCCGCCAGGCCGAGCGGATTGGGAAAGGCCAGTCCCGCGGCCATCACCGGCAGCGACGGCGGTTCGGCCGCAAACGGCGCGCCCGCGGCGCCCCAGGCCGCGAGCATTTCGACGGTCAGCCCGTGCGCGCGCTCGGCGTCGATTGTGGACAGCAAAGGGTAAAGCGCAAAGCTCATCGTCCCGCCATGGCACTGGGCCAGGAAATTGGCAAAGCGGCGAATCCGTCCAATACGACTCGGCCAGACTGGCATAGACCAATTGAGCGACCCGAAGGGCCCTGGGAGGGGTTCTTTCCCTCGACGGCTCGGTTTCCCTCAAGGAGACCGAGCCGTTTTTTTATGGTCTGCCCAAGCAAAATCGTATAAAAGCGACACCACGAAAGCAAAAAGGGGGCGCACTTTCGTGAGTGATATTGAACTCGACTATCGGGTTCCCGGGCCCGATGTGGCTGATTACGCAACCTTATTCTATTTCTTCCGCACTGATTTGGGGGCGTTCGAGGATATGGAGCGCGCCGATCACGCCCAGATGCGCTTCCGGCTCGACGATGGCGCGGCCGAATATCAATTCCCCGACGGCACCGTGCAACAGGCGACGCCAATCCATGTCATCGGCCCGACCAGCGCGGCTTTCCGGGTGCGTGCCGACGGGCCGGTGCGAG
>JAFEEZ010000286.1 GCA_018240825.1 Pseudomonadota bacterium
CAGCGTTGCGATCAGCCGCGCCGGCATCGATGCGCCGATCCGCGGCCAGCCGCCCATGAGCGTCGCCAGCAGCGCGAGCCCGATCGCGGCATTGACCAGCGCGAAGCTCGGCGTCCACAGCGCCTTGTTGATCGGCCACAGGGCGGTCGCGGCGACGCTCAGCACACCCGCCGCCGCCGCGCCCGCGATCCAGACTCGCATCGGCCGCCGCGCACTCTGCGCCAGTCGCTGCATCGCGACCCCGATCATCGCGGTTGCGATCGACGACAAGGCGCCGAGCGGCCCTTCGGGATCGAACGTGCCGCCGTACATCCGCGTGCCGCCCAGGATCGCGCGGTCGAGCCAACCCGACATTCCGTGGCCCGGTTCCATGCTCGCGAAGGCCTCGCCCGGCGCGGGCAGATGAAGCAGCATGCCGTGCGCGATCAGCAGCACAGCCGCGGCGATCGCGGGCGGCTTCCACGTGCTGGTCGAGCGGACGGTCAGCGCGCACACCAGATAGACGATCCCGATACGCTGGAGCACACCGGTGAAGCGCATGTCCTCACGATAGATGCTGGGATGGACGATCAGGCTGATGGCGAACCCGATCAGCCAGAGCAGCACCGATCGGCGGACGATCCGGCCGATGCTGGTCCGCGGTTCGCGCCCGTCCTGCGCCAGCGGCAACGACAGCCCGACCGCGAGCAGGAACATCGGGAAGACGAGATCGGCGATGGTAAGCCCGTTCCACGCCGCGTGGACGATCCAGGGAAACGCGTCTTTTTCCGACCCCTGCAAATTGGCCAGGACCATCCCGATGATCGCGATGCCGCGCAACGCGTCGAGCGCATGGTCGCGCTGTCGGGGGACGAAGGTTTTCATCGGACGACCATGCCGCCCTTCATCACCATCGCGATACGCCGGACGGCGGTGACGTCGATGGTGGGATCGCCCGTCACCGCAACCAGGTCGGCGAGCAGGCCTGGCTTGACTGCGCCGAGCCTTTTGTCGAGTCCCAACCAGCGCGCATTGCCCCAGGTCGCGGCGATCAGCACCTGAGACGCGGGCATGCCGGCGGCGGCCATCAATTCCATCTCGCGCGCATTCTGGCCGTGCGCGAACACGCCGACGTCGCCGCCCATGCAGATTCGCACGCCGGCCTTCATCGCGAGCCGGAAGCTCGATCGGTTGAGCGCGACCGCGGGCGGGGCGGGCTCGCCGCCGTCCCAGCCGCGATAGCGCGCAGTCGCGTCGGAGGCGGCGAGCGTCGGACATAGCGTAATGCCCTTCGCCGCCATCGCCGCGAAGATTTCCGGCGTACCGCCATAGCCGTGTTCGATCGTGTCGACTCCGGCGGCGATCGCGCGCTGCATGCCCTCGGCGGTGGCGGCGTGCACTGCGACCGGGCGGCCGGCATCGTGCGCGGCGGCGACCGCGGCCTTCATTTCCTCCAGGCTCAGCGTGGCGCGGCTGTCCTCGCCGGGGCGCCAGCGATAGTCGGCATAGAGCTTGATCCAGTCGGCGCCAGCCGCGATCTGGCGGCGCACCGCGGCGACGATCGAATCGACGCCGGAAACTTCCTCCGCCCCTTGCGGAATCTCGACACCCGGCTCGAACCCTTTGGGCCCATAAGCGCCGAGCGCGACGATTGCGCGCGTCGCGACCTGCAAGCGCGGTCCGGGAACGATCCCTTTGGCGATCGCGTCGCGTAAGCCCACATCGGCATAGCCCGCGCCTTCGGTGCCGAGGTCGCGCTCGCTGGTGAACCCGGCCATTAGAGTCGCCTTCGCACTCGCCACCGCGCGCGCGGTGCGCAGCGCGAGCGCCTCGTGGAGCACCTGATCGTCCCACGACGTCTCGTTATAGGGATGCAGGAACAGATGCCCGTGCCCCTCGATCATCCCGGGCATCAGCGTGTCGCCCGGCAAGTCGATCACTTGCGCATTGGCGGGCGCCGATAGCGCGGGGCCGACCGCCGCGATCTTGTCGCCTTCGACCAAGACCTGCCAGCCGCGATGGACCTGACCGTCAACGCCGTCGAACACCCCGGCGGGCTTTAGCAGGATCGCGGCGACGGGGGACGTTCCGGCGGCGGGGAGCGCGGTCGCCGGGCCGATCAGGATCGCCAATATCAAGGCCAGCCAGCGCATGGTCATCTCCCCGTCAGCGTATTACGCTCGTACCATGCCTAACCTCGCCCGCTTGCCGATCCTAGCCCTCGCGTCCTTCGCGATGGCGCCGTCGTCACCCGATCCGGCAATGACGCGCTGGCGAGCGCAGGCCGCCAACGTCACGATCGTCCGTGACGATTGGGGCATCGCGCATATTACCGGCAAAACCGACGCCGATGCCGTGTTCGGGATGATCTACGCGCAAGCGGAGGACGACTTTTCGCGGATCGAGGCCAATTACCTGACGGCGCTCGGGCGGACGGCGGAAGCACCAGGGGCAGGCGAAGATGCGATCTGGGCCGATCTGCGCCAGCGACTGTTCGTCGATCCGGTGGAACTCAAGAAGCAATATGCCGCGAGCCCGACGTGGCTGAGGAAGCTGATGGACGCCTGGGCCGGCGGGCTCAATTTCTATCTGGCGACGCATCCTGACGTGAGGCCAAAGGTCCTGACACGGTTCGAACCATGGATGGCGTTGAGTTTCACCGAAGGCAGCATCGGCGGCGACATCGAACGGATTTCGCTGAGCGAGCTCAAGACCTTCTACGGCACGCCGACGCCGAAGACCGCCGAAGAACTCGGCCGCACGCCGCGCGAGCCCGGCGGCTCGAACGGCATCGCCATCGCGCCGAAGCTGACCCGGGACGGCCACGCACTTCTCCTGATCAATCCGCACACCAGCTTCTACTTTCGTTCCGAACAACAAGTGACGAGTGGGGAGGGTCTCAACGCCTATGGCGCCGCGACCTGGGGGCAGTTCTTTGTCTACCAAGGGTTCAACGCGAAGGCCGGGTGGATGCACACTTCGTCGGGCGTGGACAATGTCGATGAGTTTGCGGAGAAGGTCGCTTTCAGCGGCGACCGCGCGGCGCGTCGCGTCGCCAACTACTGGTATGGCGCGAACACTCGCTCCTTTGACCAGACGCGGGTTTCGCTCGCCTTTCGCAAATCCGACGGTTCGATGGGGCGGCGGGTGTTCACGGTGTTTCGCTCGATCCATGGTCCGGTTGTCGCCGAGCGCGGCGGCAAGTGGATCGCCTCGTCGCTGATGTGGAAGCCGGTGCCCGCGCTCGAACAGAGCTTTCTGCGCACCAAGGCGACCGATCTCAAAAGCTATCTCGCGGTCGCCGAGCGCAAGGCCAATTCGTCGAACGACACGCTGTTCGCCGACAGCAAGGGCGAGATCGCGTTCCTGATGCCGCAGTTCATGCCGGTGCGCGACAACCGCTTCGACTATACGCGGCCCGTCGACGGCAGCGATCCGGCGACCGACTGGAAGGGGCCTCATTCCCTGGCGAGCTTGCCCAGTGTGCTCAATCCCAAGGTCGGTTGGGTGCGCAACAGCAACGACTGGCCATGGGCGGCGGCGGGGCCGGACAGTCCGAAGGCCGCAAGCTATCCGAAATACATGGACCAGGTCGGTTGGAACTTTCGCGGTGTCCACGCCGATGCACTACTGACGGGGCGAAGCGGCTGGACGCTCGAAGGATTGCGTGCCGCGGCATTCGACAGCGACTTGCCCGCTTTTCACGCGATCCTGCCTGGACTGTTCGCGGCATACGATGCGTTGCCGAAGGACGATCCGCGTCGCGCGAAGCTGGCCGAGCCGATCGCCCTGTTGCGGTCTTGGGATTGCCGCTGGGGGCTGGACTCGCGCGCGACCAGCCTCGCCGTGTTCTGGGGCGACACGTTGTGGCGCGAGGTCGGCGGCTTCGCGCAGGCCGAACGAATGAACGTGCCCGATTATATCGGGAAACGCGTGTCACCCACGGCCAAGGTCGATGCGCTCGTCGCCGCGGTCGATCGTCTCGAGCGCGACTTCGGCAATTGGCGCACGCCCTGGGGCGAGATCAACCGCTGGCAGCGCCTCGACGACGCCATCGCGCCGCATTTCGACGATGCCGCGCCGTCGATCCCGGTCATGTTCGCGTCGGCGCAATGGGGAAGTCTCGCCTCGTTCGGCGCCAAGGCGTGGCCGGGGACCAAGCGCTATTACGGCGCCAGCGGCAACAGTTTCGTCGCCGTGGTTGAATTCGGCCCGCGTGTGCGCGCGATCGCGATCACCGCCGGCGGCGAAAGCGGCGATTCGCGCTCGCCGCATTTCGCCGACCAGGCGCAACGCTACGCGACGGGCAATCTGCGTCCAGTCTATTTCTACCCCGACCAGCTCGCCGGCCACGTCGAGCGTCGATACCGGCCGGGGATGTAAACATCATTCGTACCGCAGCGCCTTGACCGGACTGGCCTGGGCGACGCGCCATGCGTGACTGGCGATCGTCACGATCGCGACGAGCAGCCCGAGGCCGCCGGCAATCAGGAAGGGCGTTGGTCCCAGCGTAATCCGCGTGTCGAACCCGTTGAGCCAGCCGCGCATCGCCCACCATGCGACGGGCCATGCGATGAGATTGGCGATCAGGACAGGCTTCGAGAACTGCCAGACCAGAAGACGCAGAATATCGCGTGTCCGGGCGCCAAGCACCTTGCGGATGCCGATCTCCTTGGTCCGCCGCTCCGCGGTGAATGCGGCAAGGCCGAACAAACCGAGACATCCGATCACGACCGCCAGCACCGCGAACACCCCGAACAGCTGCGCGCGCTTTTCGTCGCCGTTGTACAGGTCGTTGACGATGTCGTCGACGAAACGTGCGTTGTACGGAACATCCGGGAGCAGGCGCTTCCAGAGCGCCTCGACCCGCGCACTCACCGCTTTGACGTCGCCGCTGGTGCGCACAAGCAGCCGGCTGAAGCCGGTGGTCTGGTAATAATAGATGATCGGCTGAATCGGATCACGCACGGTGCGATAGCGAACATCGCTGACGACGCCGACCACGGTTGCGGTGACCAGGCCGAGTTCGGGGCTCGCCATCCCGAGCTGGACCTGCTTGCCGATCGCGTCGGCGGGGGACTTGAACCCCAGCCGCTGTGCTGCTTGTTCCGACAGAACGACGTTGGCGCCGCGGGCGACGAATGCCTTTTCGACGTCGGGGTTGGGCGGGCTCGGCAGCGTCGAATCGTCCATGCCGATATTTTCGGAGAAATTGCGGCCGGCGAGCAGCTTCACGCCCAGCGTCGCAAACGAATGCGTATCGACGCCATAGACGCCCAGCGTCACGGGCGGCGCGCCCGGCACATTGACGTCGGTGGTCGAATTATTGCCGGTGGCGATCCCGAGGCCGACTTGCGACGCGTCGCTCACGCCCGGCAACTTGCGCACTTCCCGCACGAAGGTCGGCATCACCACCTGCGCCTGCGGGCGTCCGATGCCGTTGACCTGGAGCAGGCCGTTGCGGTTATAACCGGCGTCGATCGACCGCGCATATGCTGTCTGGGCGTAAATCACCGCCGTGCATGCGATCAGCCCTATCGATACCGCGAATTGACCGATCACCAACAGGTTGCGCAACCTGCCGCTACCCTCTGCGTCGGCCGCTGATTTGTTGGCCTTGAGGATGCGCGCCGGTTCGAACCGCGACAGATAGATTGCGGGGTACAGACCCCCCGCCAGTCCGACAACGACGGTGAGTCCGATCAACGGCAGGATGATTCCGCCGCGCCCGAAATAGTGCAGGGCCATGTCGGCGTTGAGGAACGCGTTCAGCGGGTGAATCGCGAGTTCGGCCAACGCCAGCGCGATCAGCATGGCGATCAATGACACAATCAACGATTCGCCCAGGAATTGAATGATTAGTTGACGGCGATTGGCGCCGACCACCTTGCGCAAGGCGACCTCACGCGCCCGCTGCGACGCGCGAGCAGTCGCGAGGTTGGTGAAGTTCATGCAGGCCATCGCCAGGATCAGAAGCGCGACAACGCCGAACGTCAGCACGGATTGCTTGTCGCCGTTGGGAGTGCCCTGGCCCTGCGCCTTGCTCAGGTGAATGTCGCGGATGTTGACGACTCGATAATCGGTATAGTCGCCGGGATTGGTTTTGGGCGAGCTGCCCGGGTCGTCGGGGATATTGCGCTCCTCCCACGCCTTCAATTGGGACTGAATGGCCTGCGGATCGACGCCGGGCTTCAGCCGGAAATAGACACCGCCGTTCTGCCAGGTCCATGACGTATAGTTGCCAGGCGCCGTGCGGAAATATTCGGACGGGTCGACGCGCATCACGAGCGTCATGTCGAGATGACTGTTTTTGGGCAGATCCTTGAATACGCCCGTCACCCGGTAATCGGCTGTGATGTCGCCCGCGACGATGCTCAGCGTCTTGCCGATCGGGTTTTCATTGCCGAACCGTGTCCTAGCCTCGGTCTCGCTCAGCACCAGCGAATGCGGATCGCCCAGCGCCATCGAGGGGTCGCCACGGACGAAGGGCACGCGATACACATCGAAGAACTGGCCGTCGGTGACGAAGGTTTTCTTGGCGAAGCTCGGAATGCCGTTCTGCATGATGATCGCGTTTTGCGACGACAGCCACACGACGTTTTCGATCTGCGGAAAGTCCTTTCTGAGCGCGGCCTCGGCAACGATCGCGGTGCCTTGCGAATCCCCCGGCTGCCCGCCGCCGGGATTGGGGAGATAGATCGTCTGCAGCTGGTAGCTGTTTTCGGCGTTGTCGAGCCACGCGTCGTAGCTGAACTCGTAGCGTACGAACGTCAGGATCAGCACGCAGGCCGCGATCCCGAGCGCTAGTCCGACGATATTGATCGCTGCGTAAACACGGTTTTTGGCGAGCGCCCGGAGGCCGACGGTCAGGTAATTGCGCCACATTGCCGGATCTCCCTGCTCAGGCCGCGCGGCGGTGCTGTTGGAGGATGCGGCCGTCGAGCATGTTGACGGTGCGGCTGGCGTAGTCGGCGTGGGCGGGGGAGTGGGTGACCATGACAATGGTCGACCCTTCCGCGTTGAGTTTCTGAAGCATTTTCATCACTTCTTCGCCGTGATTGGTGTCGAGGTTGCCGGTCGGTTCGTCGGCGAGGATCAGCTTGGGCTCAGCGACGAGCGCGCGGGCGACGGCGACGCGCTGCTGTTGGCCGCCCGACAATTGGCTCGGGCGGTGCTTGGCGCGATGGCCGATCCCGACTCGGTCCATCACCGCGTCGGTGCGCCGTTTGCGCTCGCCGGCGGGGACGTCGTGATAGAGCAAGGCGAGCTCGATATTTTCGCGGACCGACAATTCGTCGACCAGGTTGAAGCTCTGGAAGATGAAGCCGATATTGGCCTTGCGCACCTCTGCGAGCTGGCTTTCGCTGAGCCCCGCGACCTCCTGGCCGTTGAACACGTACGACCCGCTCGACGGGCTGTCGAGCATGCCCATCAGGTTGAGCAGGGTCGACTTGCCGCAGCCCGACGGGCCCATCACCGCGACGAACTCGCCGGCCTCGATGTCGAGGTCGATCGCGTCGAGCGCGGTCGTCTCGATCGTGTCGGTGCGGTAGACCTGCGACAGCGCGCGCATGTGCAGCATGGAATTCACTCCTTTGCGGTGGACAGGTCGAGCCGATCCTTGTCGGCGAAACCGGTATAAGGGCTGGTGATGACTCGCTCGCCGGGATCGAGCCCATCGAGGACTTCGATATAATCGGGATTGCGGCGGCCGAGCCGGACCTGGCGCTTGACCGCGCTGCCGTCGCCCGGCGCCACGACGAAGACCCAGCTGCCGCCGGTGTCGTTGTAGAACGCGCCGGCCGGGATCAACCTGGCGGGCGTCGGATCGCCGAGGGACAGCTTCGCCTGGAGCGTCTGGCCGCGTTGCAGGCCCTGCGGCTCGTCACCCGTGAATTGCAGATCGACCTGGAACTGGTTGTTCTGGACCTGCGGATAGATTTTCGTGACTCGCGCGCGGTAGGTCTTGCCGTTCCAGTCGACCGTCGCGGTCTGGTTGAGCTGGACCCGGCCGAGATAGAATTCGTCGACCCCGGCCTGGAGCTTGTTCTTGCCGGGGCTGTCGATCTGGCCGATCCGTTCGCCGCGCTGGAGCGACTGGCCGATCTGGATCGAGAAACCCGAAAGTTTGCCTGCGACCGGCGCGCGCAGGTTGAGCGCGTCCAGGTTATTGCGTGCGATGCCGAGCCCCGCGGTCATCGACTTCATCGATTCGCGCTGCTGGTTAAGCTGGCTCGATTGCAGCCGCTCGTCGCTCGCCTCGCTGCGCTTGAGTGTCTCGAGCCGCTTTTGCTGGTACAGGTAATTGTCGCGCGTATCGTTGAACTGCTTGCCCGACACGAAGCCCTTGGCGGCGAGCGGTTGTTCGCGCTCATATTGCCGGCGCGCGGTGGTCAATGCGAGTTCGGCGTCGAGGATCGCGCGCTCGTTGGCGAGCCTGGTCTGCGACAACGCCAGTTCCTGGCTGCGCATGTTGTTGATCTGCTGCTCGACCTCGGTCTGGCGCGCCAGCGTCGAAAGCTGGAGGTCGGCGTTCGACAGTACGGCGAGCGGCTGGCCGGC
>JAFEEZ010000287.1 GCA_018240825.1 Pseudomonadota bacterium
AGCAACGCGGCAGCGACTGCGGCGATCCCCGCAACGATCACCGGGATGATCAGGAACCAGCGACGCTGCCAGATGATCGACGGCAATTGCGCGACGAAGCCGCCGTCGCTGGGAGCCACTACGCTTGCATCGTCGCCACTGTAATAATCGTTCACTGGGCCGCCCCAAAGGAATATTGCAAGCCGACAGCCAACCCGACGTTCGCCTTGCGCCGCACCAGCGGCGACCAGGTCTTCGACACGTTCGCCGACACGAACGCCGACAGCTTGTTGTCGAGCTGGTTATCGTAACGCGCCGACGCGGCGGCGAAATCCAGCGCGGGTTGCGCGCCGACGGTCAGGTCGCGCGATCGCCCGGTCCTGGCGTACGATCCCGACAATGACAGGCGCTCGCGATCCGACAGCCGGGTCGAATAGTCCGCGGTGACGGTGCTCGACACGCGGACGTTGCCGTTGGCCGCCGGCTGCGGACTGCGCTGCCCGCCCAGGCAGAATTGCGAGAATTCGCCCTGCCAGCACGCTCCGACCCGCGTCGAAATCGAGCAGTAATGACCGTCCGGCCGCCCCCCGCGCCCGTCGATCGTGGTGAACGATCCGCCCACCGACAAGGACACCGTCCAGCGCGCGCCGAGCTTGCCGTCGAGCGAGGCGAGAATGTCGGCGGTGCCGGCGTCGCCCTGGCCGAGATCAAGATAGTTGGTGACGCCGTACCCCCCGATCAGTCCGATCGACAGATTCTCGTCGAGTTGATGCGACAGATGCAATTCGCCGTGCAGCGTATTGTAATCGTCATATCCGGCTCCGGCCGTCTGAAAGCGCATCGCCCGCGCATCGAAATCGGCGGTCAGATTGAGATAGGCGCCCAATACCATGTCGGCCCCGAGCCCCGCGCCGAACGACTTGATTCGCGTGCGCTGCCCCAGAATGTTGACGTCGCTGAGCCCGGTCAACGGATCGAGACCGGGCGTCGGATTCATGGGGTCCGGCGTTACCGGCGCCGGGTTCACCACGGAGAGGCTGGGCCGGCCGAAGCCATTGAACCCGCCCTGGGTGTACGCGAACGAACTGCTCCCGCGCAGCGTCAGCCATTCGGCCTGGCGGCGCACGATGCCGGCGTCCACCGAGCAATTGTCTTCCAGCCCGTACCGCCGCAGGAACTGACGGAGCTGGACCATGCCGCTCACGCTGACCGAATTGCGATCGTCCCGCGCGGTCAGCGTGGGGCGCAACTCTGCGGTCGCCGCGACGGCCGCGCCGCCGGGATTGGCCTCGTTATACGGATTGCTCTCAACCGACCCGCCGACCGACGCGATCATGCTCGCCCGGACGTCCTGCGCATGCGCGGCAGCGGGTGCGCCGACCATCGCGACCAGCCCGATACAGCGCCCGGCATGCCGAACTGCTCGACTGCGCATTTCCCAAACCCCCTTGCCGCGTCCCGCGAAGACTACGGAACGACGACGATATCGCCCGCGACCAGCGGAACAATGTTTGTCTTGTCGAGAACCCCGGCGCCGGCGCTGCCTTTGAACAGCGATCCCAGCTTGACGCGCAGCGTGATCAAATGATCGCCCTGATGGCGGATGATCGACACCCCGTCGAGGTTGGCGAACTCCGCCGGCCCTCCGGCCAGGCTTACCGCATCGAGCACGTTGATGTAGCGCCCGGGCGTGAACGATCCCGGCGACCGGACTTTGCCCACGACCGAAAAGGACAGCCCCGCGGGCGCGCGCACCGTCACCGTAACGTTGGGGACATCCCCCTTATACTGGCTTTTGAGCCGTTCGCTCACCAGCCTTTCCACCGCCTGCGGCAACAGGCCCTGAACCTTGAGCTGTCCGACGAGCGGAAAGGCGATGGTGCCGTCGGGCAGGACGTGAAGAACGCGCTGAAGCCGTTCCTCGCCCCAGACGTAGATCTCCAGCTCGTCGCCGGCGTTGATCGTGTAGCTGGACTGGCTTGAGCCGGCGTCAGCGGGCGCGGATTGTGCGAATGCCGACGCCGGGACCGCCATCAGCGCGATGACGCAACCGATTATCTTGATCATGGCCGTCATTCGCCGCCCCGCCCCTGTCTCGCAAAAACGCAATACTTGAACTCCATTCTGCTCGACTAGGGTTATGGCGGCGCTATAGCAGTGCGAATGTCTGCCTTCCAGCCCAAAACCCGCCTGACAACACGGTTACGCCTCCGGTGTGTCATTGTGGCATTGTCCTCAGCGCTGTTAATAACTGGTTGCGGCGACAGGACCAAGCAAGCCTATGCAGAGGCCGCGCGCGCGCAGGCGCTGCTCGACACCGGCGATCTCATGGGCGCGCAGATGGCGATCGCGCACGCGATCACGCTGCGCGGCGACCAGATGGAATTTCAGCTGCTCAACGGCCGGATCAATTTTCAGCGCAAGGATTATCAGGGGGCGTTCGAAGCCTACAGCCTGGCGCTGTCGATCGACCCGATGAATCCCGAAGCGCTTCAGGCCGTGTCCCAGATCGGCGCCGCGATGGGTCGGGAAAGGGAATCGGCGGAGGCGACCGACCGCATCCTGTCGGTCGAACCGAACAATCTGCCGGCGCTGCTGGTCAAGGGCGTGGAACTGCTCGGCAAGCGCGACCTCGCCGGCGCGCAAAAGATCGGCGAGCGCATGCTCCAGGTCGATCCGAAAAACGAAGCGGGGCTGGTGCTGAAGGCGCGCGCCATGTTTCTCAACAGCCAGCAGCCCGAAGCTCTGGCGCTGTTGCGCGACGCGCTGAAGCAGAACGGTCCCAGCCAGATGCTGGTCACCGCCCTGCTGGAATGCGCGCGCGACCAGAGCGACTCCGATGTGATGCTGCAACAATTCAGGGCGCTCGGCGAACTCGTGCCGGACAATGTCGACCTGACGATCGACGAGGCCAATGTCGATTACAAGCTGGGCCGCAGGGATGACGCCCACGAACGCGTCTGGGCGTTGCTGACCAAAAACGGCGGCAATCGGGACGCGATGGACCGACTCAACGATCTATGGGCGGAGTACGAGACGGCGCCGCTGGATCGGAACCAGATCGCCTCGCTCGCTGCCGATGGCGCTGCGCCCGCGCGTCTGATGACGGCGCGATTCTATTTGTTCGCGAACGACGCCAGGACCGCCGCCGAACTTGTCGGATCACTGCCCGGCGCCGAAGCGGACGGACTGCGCGCAAGGATCGTCTACGTTCAGAGCGGCGGATCGGACGCCGCCGCCGCCAACCGCGTCCTCGCCGCCGACAAGAACAATTGCGACGCGCTCGCCGTGCGCGCGACCGACGCGATCCGCCGCGGCCAGCCGACAGCCGCGGTGAACGCCGCCCAGGAAGTCGCCAGTCAATGTCCGGATCGCGACGGCTATGACCTGCTCGCCCGCGCCTATAACGCCAAGGGGGACGCGGCCGGGGTTCGCCGCGCCTTCCTGGACGGCACGCGCGCGCGGCCGCTCGATACCAAACCCGTCGCGCAGTACGCCGCGTGGCTGGTCAACACCGGCAACGCCAACGAGGCGGTGGACGTTGCGCGCCGGCTGACCCAGCGCGCACCCGCGAAGATCAGCGGCTGGCGGCTGCTCGGCGGGCTTTGCGCGCGATCGACGCAGACGATGTGCGCGGAGGAGGCGAAGGCCGGCGAAGCGGCGGCGCGAAAGTCGTTCGTGATCGATCTGCCCCCCGGCGAGCGCCGCCCCAATCCGTTGCTGGGCAGCCGTTGGCGGTGAACAATGACGGCGCGTCACCGCCCGGTGCCCTGGAATTTCTCGATCTCCATTTCGCTGCAATGGATATCGACCGCGTGGCGCGGTGGGTGCTCGACGCGCTGACGGCGCCGCGATTCCGCTACGTCGTCACGCCCAATGTCGATCACATCGTCCGGCTGCATAATGGTAGCGGCGAACCGTGGCACGCCGCGTTCGTCGCGGCCGAGCGCGACGCCGATCTGTGCGTCAACGACAGCCGCGTGCTGGCGAAGCTGGCGCGGCTGTCCGGCTTGTCGCTGCCGGTAGTCCCGGGCAGCGACCTCACGCGGATCCTGATCGATGCGGGTATGCCGGCGGCGTCGAAGGTTGCGCTGATCGGCGGCGGCAGCGGCGATGCGGCCTGGTTGCAAACCAGGCTCCCGAGCGCCAGCATCCGTCATTTCGAGCCGCCAATGGGCGTGCGCGACAACGTCGGGGCGCAGCAGGCGATCGTCGACTTCGTCGAGTCGGAGCAACCCAACCTGACCCTGTTCGCGATCGGTGCGCCGCAGAGCGAGATTGTCGCGAACCAAATTCGGCGGCGCGGCAAGGCGCGCGGCGCTGGCCTCTGCATCGGCGCGTCGATCGAGTTCCTGACCGGGGCGAAGCGGCGGGCGCCGCGCGCGATGCAGCGCCTCGGCCTCGAATGGGCTTTCCGGCTCGCCAGCGAACCACGCCGGCTGTGGCGGCGCTACCTGGTCGAGGGACCGGCGATCTTCGCAATCTGGTGGCGTTGGCGCGACGTGCGGCGTTCGCGCCAGCGAGTCACGTCCCCGCCGCCTTGAACACCACCCCGACGCGCGGATAGTCGCCGAACGCTGCGGAGAAGTTGACCGCGCCGGTCGTCGCGCGCGTGCCGACCGCGATGCCGAGCGTCTCGCTCTGATAGGTGTTCTGGCCTTCGTCGGCCAAGGTCGTGCCGCTCCCCGCCGTCGCGGGCGTGAACGACGCGCCGCCATATTCGCCGAGAAAGCCGATCGCGACGCCGCTCGCGGGCACCGTCAGGCTCGCGGTCGATTGCGGCGACGATTCGCTCCCCGGTCCCGCGCCGTCCGACGCCGGGCTGGTCTGCTGCACCGTCGCATCGGCGTTGGTGACGACGCCCCACGAAATGACGGACTGTCCGGCAAAGCTCGGGAAGGTCGCGACGATGCTGCGCGAACCCGTCGCCGAGATCGGCACCGTCCACACCGACAGATTGCCGCTGAACGAGGTCGTTTGCACACGCTGGCGCGTCGCCGCCACGCCGCCGACGCTGACGCTGCTGGGCGTCGACGGCCCGCGCACCGCGATCAGCCCGACGCCGGTGTTGGCGAACGCGCAACCCGAATAGGTGTGCACCGTGTCCGCAGCGGCCTGGCCGGCCACGTTCTGGTGCGCGTATGTCGCGGGAGCGACGTCCGCGCTCGTCGTATAGCTGATGGTTCGCGTCTCGCCCCCGATCGCCAAATCAATGCCGACGGTTGTGCTGTTCAGCGCGCTCAGCGGGACGGTGAAATCGAGCACGTCGCCGTTGTAGATCGCGCGGCCGTTGCCGCTGTCGGTCCCGACAATCGATCCGGCGGCGCCGCCGTTGAGCGAGATCGTGACGCCTGAAGGACCGCTCACGCTCGCCCCGGACGCGAGGCCGGCGTGCGCCACGCCCTTGACGATGATGCGCCGCGTGATCGTCACGCCGGGCGCGAGGTTCGTCTCGCTCGCCGGCCACGCCGAACTGTAGATCGAGGTCGCATTGGTGCGGCTGGCGTCGCGGATCGTGTCGACCGCCGCCTTGTAGATCGCATGTGCGCGGTATTGTCCCGACGACAGGACGCTCGCGCCGGGCGTCAGATGCAGCTTGTCGCTGGCGTTGAACATCGCGTCGACCGTCGCTGGATCGCGAAAATCGGGATGCTCGCCGAGCGGGATGTAATAGTCCGCAAACCCGGTCCGCACCGCGGAATTGCGCAGCCGGTCGATATAATCGACCCACCGCGGATTGAAGACGGCGTAGCTGGCGTTCGCCGGATGGTACGGCGGGGGCGCGACCACCGCGATCCTGACGCCGGCCGCGCGCACCGCCGGAGCGTACGCCAGCCATTTCGCCACCGTGTTGTCGACCGAAAAGACGCCGAGGTCGTTGCTGCCGAGCATCGCGGTCAGAAGCTGCGGACCGAACGCCGTGTCCTCGTCCCGATGGTCCAGCAACGTGTTCCCTGTCGGGGCGCCGGTATCGGCGCCTTCGGGCGGCGGGCCGCTATACGCCGCTCCGCCGATAGTGCGGCTGACCTGCGCGCGGATGTGGAACGCGACGCCTGCGTTGGCTGGATCGTCGGCATAGGCGTAGCTGTAGAAGTCGTCGCGGTTCGCCGACTGATCGGGCGACGTGCTCGTCTGGCTGTCGCCCTCGATCACCATGCTGGCGATCGCCGTCGGCGTCGCTGGCGGAGCGCCGCCCCCCGGCCCGCGAGCCGCGAGGTCGGGCACGGAAAGACCGAGACCCGGCATCAGCGAGGCGCCCCGGATGCTGCCCGCGAGCAGGCGTTCCAAGCATTGGTCATCGTCGCGTCCCTTTCCTTTCCAAGAGCGGCGCGCGATGAGCACGGCGCTCTATTGACCGCGCGCTACAGGAGCCCCGGTTCTGTAGGAAAGAGGAAAATAACCGATTAGGTTAGAACTGCGGCCGCCACCATGACTATGCCCGCCCACAACGCGGCGCTGAGCCCAACGATCGTCGCGATACGCAACGGCATGGGCCATTTCGCGGCATCGGCGGCTGCCCGCGTCTGCCCCGCTCCAGCAATGCGCGCGGCGAGGTGTTCCTGAAGCAGGATCGCCGGTGAAGCAGGGATTTCGCCATCAGCGTTCCGGGGCGACTGGTAGTCGGCCGTCGAGGAACGCTCGTTGGGTGCGGCGTCCGCCAGCGGCGGCGTCAGCGCCGGATCGGCCAGCTTGCTTTGTGCGCCCATCGTCACCGTCTCCGCGGCGGCGTCCTTTGCCGCCAAAGGCCGACGAATACGGACCAAGTCGTTAAGACAAACTTTCGCAGACGCTATTTCTTCAACGCCGCAACGCCGCCCATGGCCGCTGTCGGGCGCGGGGGAATCGACACGAGCCGCGGGTTGGCGGCGAGACCATAGCCCGGCGGGCGCCGCATGATCGTGCCGTCGCCGAGTTCGCCCGCCGAACAGCTCAGGACCTTGTCGATGCAGTTTGCCGTCCACGTCCGTAGCGTCGGCTCGTCCCACGCGCCGTACCAATCGGCATGGAAGGTGCTGCCCGGCGGCATTTGCGGCATTCCCGCCATACGGTCGCTCGACAGATACCAGTCCTGGATGCGCTCGCCCGCGGCCACCGCATAGGACGCCCCGATCGTGAATTGCGGCAGCAGGATCGGGTGCGATTTCGGACAATAGGTGCGCCCGTCATACGGGCTCGGCGCCTGGTTGACGATGTGGCTGCGATGATCGGGGCTGTCGAGGCGTTTGCCGTCCCAGCAATCGGGCGACGACAACGTCACCATCAGGCTGTTGCCCGGCGGGCAATCGAGCTTGTCGAATCGCGTCTCCTGCCCGCCGATGTAGCTGTTCTGCGGAGTCACGCATTTCCAGTGAAACAGCAGGTTTTCCGGCTGCCTGTCGGCCATCCGCCTGGTGTCAAATCCAAAAACGTAGCGCAAACCGCGCGGCAATTCGCGGCAGTTCGCCCCCTCTTTGCCGCATACTGCCGCCGTCACCGGTACCCGCTTGTAA
>JAFEEZ010000288.1 GCA_018240825.1 Pseudomonadota bacterium
GCAACCCCGACCAGAGCAGCGGCAGTGCGCCGCGCCGCGCGGTGTCGAGAAAGCCGTGCTCCCACCGGGTTCGCTGCGCGAGCGCCGCGCCGGGCGGCGGCGGCGCGCTCGACACGCCCGCGTCCTGGACCAGCTCCGTGGCGTATCCTGCCTTCACGAATACGATACCGAGGCCCAGATCCTCGACCAGCGACCCCGACCCCAGGTCGGCGACCGCGAACAAGGCCCAAGGAAACGCCATCCCGGTGCCGGTCAACAGCGCCGACCCGCCCATCCGCGTCATCCCGCGCGAACGGTATAGGTTCTTCACCACCATCGCGAAGCTGCCGATCTGCGTCATCGGCGGCGCGGCGAGATCGGGCGCGATCAGGTTGATCGCCTGGGCGGGTTGACCCCGCATCGCGACAGCGCCCAACGCCTCGATGCTGCCCGGCGCGAGCCGGCAATCGGCGTCGAGGACGATCACGGCGTCCGGCGCATCACCGCTCGCGATATGATCGCGCCCAAACGCCAGCGCATAGCCCTTGCCGCGCGCATTGGCGTCGCTCCGCTCGACCACCTCGGCGCCTGCCCCCCGCGCGCACGCGGCAGTGCCGTCCGAGCAATTGTCGGCGACGACCAGGATTCGCGTCCCCTCCGGCGCGACCGCCTTGAGCGCGTCGATCGTCGGCGTGATACCGGCGGCTTCGTTGTGCGCGGGGATCAGCACCACAACGCAGCCGCCCTGCCCCGTCGCCGTGGCGCGCCGCGCATTAGGCAAACCCACCGCCAGTTCGAGCGAAAAAATCGCGAGCGGCGCCGCCGCCATCGGCGCCAACAGCCAGGCAAGGATCGTCAGTGCGGTCACGCCGCCGTCCGCCGCGCGAGCAAGTCGCTGAGGAATGCGCGATATTTTTCGGCGATCTTGGGCCAGGCGAAGCCGCTTGCCCGCGGGTCCTGCGCGCCACGCGCCGTCGCGAGCGCCCGCCGTAACGCGCTGGCCACGGCGTCGAGATTCTGCGTGTCGCACAATGTGTCGCGGTGGCCAACGATCCAGCGCAGCCGGGGGGTGTCGTGCCCGACGATCGGCAACCCGCTCGCCATCGCCTCGACGAACACGTTGCCGAACGATTCGAGCAGCGACATGTGAAGGAAGGCATCAGCCGAGGCGTACAGCCGCGGCATGTCGGGCGCGGTCAGCGTCAGCCGCTTGAACCGTCCCGGCAGCAGCTGCCCCGCCAGCGCATCGACTTCGGCACGCAGCGGTCCGTCGCCCGCGACGACAAGGTGCGCGTCGGGCAGTTTCGCCGCTGCGCGGATGCCATCGGCGACGCGCTTGGTGTCGATCATCGCGCTCACCATCAGCACGATTGGCGCGCCGGCGGGCAGGCCCAACCCGGCCCGGTCGGGCGTTACGCCGTCATACCGCGCGATATCGATGCCGTTCTGGATCAACGCGGTCGGCCAGCGGTCCTTATTGGCTTCCTGATAGTCCGGATTGGTGCATACCAGCCCGTCGCAGCGGAACAGCCGGAACTCGGCCTTGCCGCTCCGCGCGGCCCAGTCCCCATTCTGGGTAACGAAAATTTGCAGCGGCGAGGCCGCGAACGTCGGACGCCGCAGCGCGAGGTGCGTGAACGGAAAGTTGCACGTGATGGCGACATCGAAGTCCCCGGGACTGTATTTGGCCAGCATGCCCGCCGCGAACGTCGCATCTTCCCACATCACGTCGGATCGGAATGGCGGGAATTGCGGCCATTTCTCGAACTTGCGCCGGTCGACCACCGGCACATGGACAAAACGGTAGGGCTCGCCAGGCCGCTCCGGCCCGCCGCCCATCACCGTCACCGCGTCCCCGCCGCGCGCCAGTTCGCGCGCGACCGCCAGCAGCGCCACTTCGGCGCCACGGTCCTGGGAATGGAAGCCCGGCAAGGCGAACAGGATGCGCATGCGCGATCGATATCCCCAATACGCCGCTCGCGCCGCGATATTCGACGCTTCAATGCCATCCAATTGTTGTTTCAGGCAATAAGGCACCGCGTGCTGTGTCGTTTCGCGACAACCTCCCGGCATTGACTTCGCTCAAGGGTGCTTTAGCGAAAGCAACCGGCCCACGGATACGCGCAACGCACGCGATCATCGGCCCGAGTGGGGAGCATGCGCTGCGATGGAAACGGTCTGGGATTGGGTGACGATCATCTGCTTTGGCGGCCTCGTCGTCCTGATGCTGCAGCGATCGGTCGAAGAAAAGACGCGCGATCATCTGATGGAATATCTGTTCCCCGCGCTCGGCTGCGCGGTAGCGAACTATCTGGGCAATCATTATTCCGATATCGGCGCCGCCGCGGTGCTGGTGCTGGTCGCGGTCTATGTGTTCAAGGTTCTCAAGTTCCCACCGATCGGCCCCAACAGGATCGACGGCGACGGCCGCTAACGCCCGCTCGTTAACCCCGTATGAGGGTTAACAATCTGGACAGCTTGGTTCGACCCGGATAGCCGAACCCTGGGCATCCGCGGGTGCCTTTTGCGTGGGTTGCGGGGCACGAAGGCGGGGGCGATGCTGTTCAATTCATTGACGTTCGCCATTTTCCTGCCGATCGTCTATGCGCTCTACCGGATACTGCCGTTCCGCGCGCAGAATTACATGCTGCTCGCGGCCAGCTATCTGTTCTACGGCTGGTGGGACTGGCGCTTCCTGTTCCTGATGATCGTGTCGACGGTGCTCGATTTCTGGACCGGGCTGATCCTTGAACGGGCGAAGATGACGCGCCAACAGGTTTGGCTGCCGCTTATCTTCCTGATCGTCGGAGGCCTGCTCCTGGTCGGGTGCAATTTCGGCACCTTGGTGCGCACGCTGGCGGGCATGGGCGCGACCGGGCCGATCATCAGCACCGCCATGCCCGCCGTGCTGCTCTATTTGCCACTCGGCCTCGTCATCGCCGCCGCATTGTTCCGCTGGCTGTCGCGGCTACCCGAAGACAAGCGCCGCAAATATTCGATGATTCTCAGCATGTGCGTCAACCTGCTGATCCTGGCGACGTTCAAATATTTCAACTTCTTCGTCGACAGCGCCGTCACCGCGCTCAACGATATCGGCATCGCCGCCCAGCCCCGCCACTTCGACATCGTGCTGCCGGTCGGCATCTCGTTCTACACGTTCCAGTCGATGAGCTACGCGATCGACATCTACAAGCGCGAACTCAAACCGGTCGAACGCTTCCTCGACTTTGCGCTGTTCGTGGCGTTCTTTCCGCAGCTCGTCGCCGGTCCGATCGAGCGCGCGCGGCACCTGCTCCCGCAAATCGTCAAGCCCCGCACGCTCACCTTCACCGAAAGCACGCGCGGGTTGTTCCTGATCCTGCTCGGCCTGTTCAAGAAGATCGCGATCGCCGACGGCGCGGCGTCGACGGTCGACCAGATCTTCAACAGCTCGGGACCGGTCAGCTGGCTCGAGGTCGTCGTCGGCACGATGTTGTTCGCGGTGCAGATCTACACCGACTTCTCGGGCTATTCCGATATAGCGCGCGGCGCCGCCAAGCTGTTCGGCGTCGACATCATGGTCAATTTCCGCCTGCCGTATTTCGCGCGCAGCCCCCGCGATTTCTGGAACCGCTGGCATATCAGCCTGTCGACCTGGCTCGGCGACTATCTCTACAAACCGCTGGGCGGCAATCGCGGCAGCATGGCCTTCACCTGTCGCAACCTGATGCTGACGATGCTGCTCGGCGGACTGTGGCATGGGGCTGCGTGGAACTACATCCTGTGGGGCGCCTATCACGGCTCCGCGCTCAGCATTCATCGCGTGCTGACCGGCGGCAAAGGACGCCCGAGCACGCCCGACGGCCGGATCGAAGCAGTCGCCAAGACGCTCGGGTTCGGACTCGTCACGCTCTACGGCTGGCTGCTGTTCCGCGCGCATTCGTTCGATCAGATCGCCGCCTTCACCAGCACGCTGGCGACCGGCGCGGGCGGTCTGCGCTTGTCGGCCGCTCTTCCGCCCCTGTCGACGCTGCTCGGCATGGTCGTTTTGGCGGCATGGGAAATCGGGCAATATCGCGCCGGCGGCGACGGCCGATTCTATCAGCGTTACCCGGCCTGGACGGTCGGATTCGCGATGGCGGCGATGACGTTCCTGTTGGTCATGGGCACAAGCAATGCACCCGCGCAGTTCATCTACTTCCAGTTTTGAAGTCGCCGCGTCGCGCGAGCGCCGCCGCCGCTGGGCGACACTGCTATGGGCGCTGCTGTGGCTCGTCGTCCTCGATGTCGGCGCCAGTCTGGCGTTCGCGTTCCCCGGGGACGTGAAGAACGTCAACCCGGGCAAACTCCAGCTGTTCTTCGACTATGGCCGATCGATGGAGGCGCGCGTGCGCCGAATGACGCGCGCCGACCCGAAGGAAACCGCGCCGATCACGCTCGCCGGCTGGTACAGGCCGCTTACCGCGGTCGAACGCCCCGCCCAACCCGGCGCGATTCCGATCACGGTTTACGGCATGTCGCACGCCGTGCGGCTCGCGGATGCGCTCCACGCCGAGTTCCCCAACTATGCGGTGCGCACCGTCGCCGGCCCCGGGGCCACGACCAACTGGTCGTTCGGCGCGTTCCGTCGTGACAGGGGGAACCGCGCCAGCAAGGTGGTTGTCCTCGCGATCATGTCGTCGACTCTGCCCGAAATCACCTCGATGACCCCGATGACCTGGAACGTCAGCTTCCCGCTCGCCTACACGCAGGACCGCTATGTCCTCGGAGCCGATGGCCGGCTGCGCGTGATCACCCCGCCCTACGAATCGTTCGCAGATTTTACGGCGGCGCTCAACGACCCACAGAAATGGGCGGCTGCGGTCGCCAAATTCAAGCGCTACGACCCGTTCTACGACGCGTTGATGTTCCGCGCGACGCCACTCGATCATTGGACTCTCGTCCGCCTCGCCCGCCGCGCCTGGATCAACCGCCGCGACCGCGAAACCGCGAGCGACGTGCTGACGGCGAAAAGCTTCAATCCCGACAGCGAAGCGGTGAAGGTCGCCAACGCGATCATCGCCGAATTCGCCGCGATGGCGCGCCGCAACGGCCAGCTCCCGGTCATCTATATCGTCAACAACTACGGCTACGGGAATCAGCTGTATCGAGCATTACGCGGTACGCTGGATCGCGACCGCATCCCCTATCTCAGTTCGGACACCGTCGTGGACCCGAACAATCCCGCGAACTATCTGCCCGACACGCATTTCACCGACGAGAACGACCGGCTGCTCGCGCAGGCGCTCGATCGCGTCATCGCCGACAATTCGGCGCGCTGACCGGTGCTGGCATGGCGACCGCGAGCCGATCTGCCCTGATACCGACCCGCCGGGAACTCTGGCTGGTCGTAACGATCCTCATCCTGATCGTGGGGTCGCTGCTGGTGCAAGGCGACAGGGCGCCAAAACCGGTGATCCCCCGGAAGGTGTCGAGCGTCACCATGGCGGTCCCCGCCTCACCCGAGGAAATTCGGACGTTGCTGACCAACACGCCGCTCGCGATCGCCCCGGCCGACGCGGTCGCGCTCAATGCTGCGCGCCCGCTCGATCGCACGCCGACCAGCTTCGCCCGGCCATTCTTCCTGCCCGCAACCATTGCCGCGCAGCCGAATGCGGGAATGAACGCTGCGCTCGATTGCCTGACCAAGGCGATCTATTACGAGGCGGCGAGCGAGAGCGACACCGGCAAGCGGGCGGTCGCCCAAGTGGTGCTCAATCGCGTGCGCAGTCCGATCTTCCCTCACACGATCTGCGGGGTCGTGTTCCAGGGATCCGAACAGCGCACCGGTTGCCAGTTCAGTTTCACCTGCGACGGCAGCCTGGCGCGTCCGCCCAGCATCGCCGGCTGGGCCTCCGCCCGCCGTATCGCACTGGCGGCGCTGTCGGGCAGCATCGAGCGGGCCGTCGGCCTGTCGACCCATTACCACGCCAACTATGTCGTTCCGTATTGGGCCGGATCGCTCGACAAGGTGGCGACGATCGGCGCGCACATCTTCTACACGATGCGCGGCGGTCTTGGCCGCCCTGCCGGATTCGGCATGTTCTATAACGCCAGCGCGGAGGCGGCGCCGACGAGCTTGCCGCCGCTCGATCCGACCACCGATCCAGCCGCCGAATTGATCGGCGTCAATCGAACCGGCGAAACGACCAACCCAGCCGGGCTGGCGCCGCTCAACCGAACGGTCGTGAAGGACGACGCGCTGGGCACGGTGGCCAAACCGAATCTCGCGCCGGTCGCGCCACGGTCCGATTTGCGCGCCGACGAGCGCCACGGTGAATTGGTCGTCGATAAGACCAAGGGTGAACTGAAAGCCAAGCCTTAGCGACGGCTCGTCGGCGCCAGTGTGGCAACGCCTTCCTGCAACCCGACACGCGGAGTCCAGTTCAACGCCGTCCTCGCCCGTGCGTTGGGATAGCGCAGCGGACGCCACCGCACGCGCTGGCGCGGGGGGTCGAGCGTTTCGGGCAACCGCGCGCGGCCGCGGAAGAATAATTTGCTCGCCAGCTTCGCCGACCAGCCAAGCGCAAGCACGAACAGGTAGGGGAACGGGACGGCGATCCCGGTCGGCACGCCCACGCGCCTGGCGAGCGCGTGATAGCGCCAGTGCGATGGCTGTTCCGGATCGATCAGGTTGACCGTGAGCGGCCCGTCGAGCGGCGCGGCCAGCGCGGCGACGATCGCCTCAGCGCAATTATCGACATGGATCAGCCGCATCTTCGCGAGCGGCGCAAACACCAGATCGAGCCGTCCCGCCTTGAGGCCCGTCCCCGCGTCCCAATCCTTGCCCGGCCCGTAGATGGCGCCCGGCCGGACGACCACCAGTTCGGTTCCGGCGCGCGCGGCATATTCGCGCACGAGCCGCTCCTGTATCAGCTTGGTCTGGGTATAGGCGTCGCGGCGCAGCGGCGCGGATTCGAGCGGGGTCGCTTCGTCAAGCACGCCGCCAAGCCGCGGCGCGTCGAAATCGTAGACCGACAGACTGCTGACATGGACGATCCTGCGCAGCGTTGGCGGCAGCGCAGCGAGCAAATTCTCGGTCGCGAGCACCGTTCCCGCCAGTTGCGAGGGCAGATCGCCGAACGCGGCCGCGCAATGCACGACCGCATCCACGTCGCCGAGTGACTGAGTCCACGGCCCGCGCTGGCGCAAGTCGCCGGCAAGCTCGGTCACGCCCGCCGGATAGGTCGAGCGGCCCGCCGATACCGGCCGCACCATCGCGAGCACCTGATGCCCCGCCCGCGCCGCCGCGGCCACGACCGCGCGGCCCAGAAAGCCGCCGGCGCCCGTCACCAGAACCTTCACCGCGGATCGCCCAGCGCAACCAATCGGTCGCACAGTCGCGCGGTCGCGATCATTTCGCCGGGCGTGATCGGCATCGCCGTGCCGTCCAGGATCGCGCGATAGATCGCTTCGATCATCCGCGGCAGCCCGTGCATCGTCCCGTGCTGCATGATCTTGTTGCGCAGGTTCGCCCAGCCCGCGCGCGCCAGCTTGCGGCCATTGGCGATTTGCCCGAACGGCGCGCGCTTGCCGACGTTCGGCGCCGCGTCGTAACGAAGATAGGGATTGTAGAGGTCGGTTTCGGCGGTGCCTTCTGTCCCGCGCACGACGACGCGGAACGCCTCGGGATAGGCATCGGTCGCGATCCTCAACCGCCCGCGCACAGTGCCGTCGTCGATCAGCGCGTCGAGATGATCGTAGCGCGCGCGAGGATTGCCGCTGCGGTTTTGCAGGAACCCGCGGACCTCGTAATCGTCGCCCAACCCGGTCAGCACCTGGAAGGTATAAACCAAGTGCGGCATGAAATCGTGGATCGCGCCGCCGGGCAGATCGACCGTCCCCGCCAGATTGCGGTCGCCAAACGGCCCGGCAAGAAAGTCGAGCGACAACAGGATGTCGCATTCGGCGACACGTCCGAACTTGCCGTCGGCGATCATCCGCCGGAGCGTGATGACCGGGTCGTTCCACAGCAGATTGCGGCTCTCGACCAGCTTCCGGCCCGCAACATCCGCCGCCGCCAGCAATTCCGCGGTTTCACGCTCGGTGCCCGTCATCGGCTTTTCGCAGATGACGTGAGCGCCGGCTGCGAGCGACTGCCGGACGATCGCATCGTGCGTGTGCGGCGGGGTCAGTACATGGACAATATCGGGCCTGGTATCGGAGAGCATCGCGGCGGCGTCGGTGTGGATCACCGCCGCGCCGAATCGTTCTCCAGCGGCCGTGGCGAGCGCCGGCGACATGTCGCAAACCGCCGCGAGCCGGGCGAGCGGCGTGCCCGCCACGAACGGCAAATGTTCATAGGCGATCGCGCCGCAACCGATAACGGCGACGTTCAGCCGGTCCTGGCTCATGCCGCCAGGCTCCGCAGCAGGCCGGCCATCGTGCGGCCGTTGCTCGTCTGGTCGTGCAATTGCTCGACCCGCGCGCGCGCCGCGGCCGCCAGCTTGCCGCCAAGCACCGGATCATCCGCCAGCCGCCGCAACGCATCGGCCAGCGCATCGGCGCGCGCAGGCGGCACCGTCAGCGCGGTGACGCCGTCGACGGCAAGCTCGGGAATTCCGGCGATCCAGGTCGTCACGACGGGCACGCCCGCCGCCATCGCCTCCATGATCGACACCGGCAAGCCCTCGCTGAACGACGGCAGGCAGAAGATGTCGGCGGTGCGCAGTTCGCCGCGGACCTGCTCCGGGGGCAGTTCACCGACGAATGTCACCCGGCCGGTCAGCGCCAGCCGGTCAACCAGCGCCGTCAGCGCCGCGCGTTCCGGCCCGTCGCCGACGATCCGCAGCTTGACGTGATCCAATGACGCGATCGCCTCGATAAGAATGCCGAAGCCTTTTTCGGCCGACAACCGTCCGATCGCGACGATCGTCGGCGCGCCGTCGCCCCGTTTGGGAGCGACGAACTGCCACGCAGCGAGATCGATACCGCAGCGGATGACATGCGCGCGCGGCCAGGTGGCAGGATCGCTGTTGAGATAGAGCTGCCCGCGCGTGAAGTCGCTGACGCATACCACCGCAGCGGCGGCCCGCGCCTTGAGGTCGAGGCGGGTCTCCGACGGATCGACGAAGTCGTGAAAGCCGTGGATCGTGAAGCTGAACCCGACCGGCGGCCCGTCGAGTGACATGATTCGGCTCGCGAACCACGCAATCGTCGCCGGCGCGAGCGCGAAATGCGCGTGCAAATGACGAAGCCCCTGCGCGCGCGCGGCTCGCGCCACGCGCGCCGCCTGGACCAGATGCGCGAGACGTCGGACCGTCCGGCCCGGGCTGCCCCCGCCGCTCGCCAGCGCGGCGCCGGCGATCCGGCTCATCCCGATCGGATGATGCAGCATGATCGCCAGCGCGTCGCCAATCGCGGCCAGCGGCCGGTCCTTCAAATACGTCGTCCCCGCTACGCGATCCTGCGCGCCCGGCACCGTCAGCTCGCGCTGATCCGGCCGGTTCATCGCGAAACATGCGACCTCCAGCCCCGCCGCGCGCACGCCGTCGATCTCGCCCGCGATGAACGTCTGCGCATTACGCGGGTAATGCGTCGTTACATACCCGACCTTCAGCGTATCATCGCTCATTTGTAGACCAAGGTTCCGCCGGCATCGCCGC
>JAFEEZ010000289.1 GCA_018240825.1 Pseudomonadota bacterium
CTACAAATATGATAGCGGGCGCGAGGGCAGCATCTGCAAGATTGGCTTTTCCCCGCGCAAGGCCGCGCTGACGCTGTACGGCATGGGGATCGAGCGCAACGCCGCGATCGTCGCGCGGCTGGGCAAGCATACGACCGGCAAGGGGTGTCTTTACATCAAGAAGCTCGCGGACGTGGATGCAGGCGTGCTCGAAGATCTCATCGCCGCCGCTTGGAGCGGTTAGAACTTCGCGGCAATCCTCTGCTCTTCTTCGAGCATATAATCGCGCGTGATCGGCAGCGCGTGGCGGTTGCGCGCGAATTGCAGCTGGTAATTGACCATCCCGCCGAACCTGAAGCTGACGCACGACCCGGCGAGGTAGAAGGTCCACATGCGGAAGAACGGCTCGTCGTACATCGCGACGATCTTGTCCCTGTTGGCCATCGCGCGGTCGTACCAGGCCTGAAGCGTGTGGGCATAATGCAGCCGCAAGACCTCGCAATCGGTCATGAAATAGCGCAGCCCTTCATAGCCGCGCGCGATTTCGGACAGCGCCGGGATGTAGCCGCCGGGGAAGATATAGCGCGCGGTGAACTCGTCGGTCACGCCGGGGCCCCCGGCGCGGCCGATCGTGTGTAGCAGCATCACGCCATCCTCGGTTAGCAGGTCGCGGCACTTCCTGAAAAAGGTCCGATATTGCGGCGGACCGACATGCTCGAACATCCCGACCGACACGATGCGGTCGAATGCGCCCGTCTGATTGCGGTAATCGGTCAGCTCGAACTTGACGCGATCGGAAACGCCGGCGGCGGCGGCGCGTTCGCGCGCCATCCTGATCTGCTCGTCGCTCAGCGTGATGCCGAGCACGTCGACGCCGCAGGTCTGGTGGAGATAGAGCGCCATCCCGCCCCAGCCGCACCCGATGTCAAGAACGCGCATGCCGGGCTTGAGCGCCAGCTTGGCGGCGATATGCGCCTTTTTGTCAAGCTGCGCTTGTTCGAGGCTCTCCCCATCGGGATCGAGCCAATAGGCGCAGCTGTACTGGCGGTCCGCGTCGAGGAAAAGGTCGTAGAAATCGTTGCCGATATCGTAGTGATGCTTGACGTTCTGGCGCGAAACGCGGGTGCGATTGAACTGGTCGAGCTTGCGCCGAACCCATACCGTTGCGCGCGACAGGGCGCTCGGCTCCAGCGCGTCATTTGCCGCTTCCCACCGGCTGTTGGCGCTGGCCAGCGCCAACAGGTCCATGATGTCGCCTTGTTCGATGACGACTCGCCCTTCGATATACGCCTCGGCGACGCCCAGCGCTGGATTGCGGAGGATCGCGCCGGGCGCCTTGCGGTCGGTGAAACGGATCGCGACGTTGGGAAAGCCGGGGTCGGGCGCGCCGAAATGCCTGGTCGAGCCATCCGCGTAAGTGACGTGGAGCGTGCCCCGCTTGAACGCGCGGGCGAAGAACGTGTCGATCAGCGCCATGGCGCGGCTGCTAAATCGCGAATGCGGCGATGAAAAGGCCCGTCAGATGCCGGCGTACCAGTCGTAGCCGACGGCGTCCTCCCAATAGCCGCCCCGTCCGCGCCCGATCCCGTCGAGGCTGGCGACCGCGTCGATCTTTGCGACATATTTGGCGTGTTTGTAGCCGAGTTGACGCTCGACGCGCAGCCGGACGGGGGCGCCGTGGCCGACCGACAGGCGCTGGTCGTTCATCGCCCAGGCGAGGATGGTCTGCGGGTGGAATGCGTCGACCATGTCGATCGATTCGTAATAAGGGGCGTCGTTATAGAGGTCGGCGCAGGTGAACACGATATAGCGCGCGCTCGACCGCACGCCCGCCGCTTTCAGCACCGTGCCAAGCATCGGCCCCTGCCATTTGCCGATCGCGCTCCATCCTTCGACGCAATCGTGCCGCGTGATCTGTGCGCGCTGCGGCATCGCGCCAAAGTCGCGGACGCTCAGCGACAGCGGCCGATCGACCAGCCCGCCGACCAGGACGCGCCAGTCGGCGAAGCGGGTTGCGACATGCGCGTCGTAATCGGGCGTGCCAGGATTGCGCGTGCCGTTGGTGCGGAAGTTGGGCGACATCTGGTCGGTGCGGAATTCGGGCGCGAGCGCGCCGCGGTCGGCAAGCGCGCGTTGCAGGCCCTGGTTGATCTTCTCGCCCGAGAACAGAATCTTGCGGAACCCCGGCTGCTCGGCGAGCTTGTCGCAGCCCGACAGCAGCAGCCCCGCGCCGCCGAGCAGCGTCCGCCGCGTGATGACCGTCACGACTCGCTCTCCTCGGGCAGCCGCGACCATCCGGTGATCATCGACATCACCTCGTTGACCGGGCCGGCCAGGATCACCAGCGAGAGATGGACGACGATGAACGCGACGATCAGCGCCGCTGCGATGAAATGGATCGACCGCGCCGATTGCCGCCCGCCGAAGATATCGAGCAGCCACGGCCACGCCGCGTCCATCGCCGGCGACATGGCGAGCCCGGTGAGGATCATCAGCGGGATCAGCAGGAAGATCGTGGCGACATAGGACAGCTTCTGCAGCGTGTTGTACGCGGCTGGATCGTCGGGATTGTGAAAGTCGAACCGGACGTGCGCGAGGGCGTCGGCGGCGAGATGCCTGGGCGTCACCTCGTTCGCCGGCACCCGCAAATCGCGCTTGAAATGGCGATTGATCAGGCTCGCGATCATGAATGCGGCCAGTCCGAACCCCAGCACCAGCGCGAAGGTCAGATGCCAACGCCGCGCCAG
>JAFEEZ010000028.1 GCA_018240825.1 Pseudomonadota bacterium
ACTCGCCGACGCGGTGGCGCGCATATGCCGGGGGACAAGATGCTGGGTGGCGGTGGTCAGTGGCCCCAACCACAGGATGTTGAGCGCGTTGGGGATCAGGAACAGGACCCAGGCAAGGCCTGGAGAGGGCGACAGGAAACCCAGGATGAATAGCGGCCCGGTGATCAGCCACGCAATCGCAGGCAGGCGCGCGTAGGCGCCGCGATCGGCCTTGCCGAGCCGGTCGGCCAGCACACCGCCTAGATAGACTCCCAGCGTACCGCCGATGAGTAGCAGCGAACCAAAGAAATAGGATGCATCGGGCAGGTCGTAACCATAACTCCGCTGGATCACCTGCGGCACCCAGAAGGCGAGGCCGTAGCCGGCCATCGAACTCATCGACGCGCCAAACGCCATCAACCAGAAACTCGGCTTTCTTGCGATGATCGCGAACACCGCGGAAATCGGCGCCCGGTCGGCGACAGGCGCGATGCGCGGCCGATCCTTGACGATCCATAGAAAGACCGGCGCGATGGCGAGGCCGCAAATACCGACGGTGTAGAACGCCGCCCGCCAACTGACATGGCTGGCGATATACGCGCCCGCCAGGACACCCGCGGCCAACCCGACCGGGATGCCTAGCGAATAGATCGCGAGCGCCCGGGCGCGGCGCTCCGGCGGAAAATAATCGGCAATGAGCGCATATGAAGGCGCGACGCCGCCCGCCTCGCCCGCTCCCACGCCAAGGCGAAAGAAGAACAGTTGCCAGAACCCCGTGGCCGTCCCGCACAACCCGGTGAACAGGCTCCACACCATCAGCGCACCGGCGATCACCCGGCTACGGCTCGTGTGGTCGGCGACGATCGCGAGCGGCACCGCGAGCGAGGAATAGAGAATGGCAAAGGGAACGCTACCGAGCAGGCCGAGCTGAGTATCGGTGAGCCCGAGATCCTTCTTGATCAGCCCGACCAAAATGCCGAGGATTTGCCGGTCGAGGAAGTTGAAGGTGTAGACGACCAGCAGCATCGCCAGCACGATGCCCGGATAGCCAGGCCGTTCGGTTCGCGTCGTCACTCGCCTCTCCCCGCAAAAAAGAGGCCGGGCGCGCGGTGCGCACCCGGCTCTCTTCCCCCTTATCAGCCGATCAGAACTTGATCGAGAAGGTTCCGAACACCTGGCGCGGATTGCCGTAGAACACCGTCGCGATTCCTTCCTTGCCGAGCGTCGGGGTGACGCCGCCGGTCGGCGTATAGATGATGGCGCCGGTATTCGCGTTCGCCGCAAGATATTGGTAGCCCGCCGTCTTGTAACGGACGTCGGTGATGTTCTTGGCGTGGAGCCCTATCGAATACTGGGCCTTTGGACCGAACGTATAGGTCAGGTTCGCATCCCATAACGTATAGCCGGGCTGGTCGAGGAACGGGCTTGCGACTTCGAACTGGTGCGTCAGGCTGCGGTACGAAACCGTAGTCGATGCGTTGATCACACCCGATCCGGCGGGCACGTTCGCGCCGAGCGTGCCCGACATGGTCCATTTGGGCGTGTTCTGGAACTGGCGGTACGCGGAGACTTCGGCGCCGGTCGGGCCGATATAGCTCTTATACTTGGGGTCGATATAGCCGAGCGTCCCCGCAAAGGTGACGTTCGATCCGGCGCCCGCGAATCCACGCGCGAGAACGGCGGTCGATTCGAGTTCGACGCCGTTGATCTCCGCCCGGGCCGCGTTGGTGGTGATGCCGCAGAAACTCGCGACTCCGCCGACCGTGCATGCGACCGATCCCGGGATCTGGACGTTGGAATAATTGGCGTGGAAGCCGTCGATCGCCCAAGTCAGGCGCTTGTCGAACGCCGATCCCTTCCAGCCGATTTCGTAGCTCTTCACGACTTCGGGCTTGAACGACAGAAAATTGTAGATTTCCTGGTACGATCGCACGCCGTCATTGTTGGTGTCCGGCGCCGATGTGCCCGACCCGCGCGGGTCGAACCCGCCGCCCTTGAAGCCTTCCGAGTAGGAAGCATAGAGCATGTGGTTCTCGTTCGGCTTGAACGCGATGCTCGCGCGCGGCGTGAAGCGACGGAAGTTGGCCGTGCCGCGGAAATTGGTCGCCGGCGCGCCGAACGCGATCGGGTTTCCGCCGAAATCGGTTGATGCCCCGAAGTTCGGCCCACCCAGATAGTTCTGCTTGAAAATGAAGGACGACCGCTGATCCCACGTATAGCGGCCGCCGACCGACAAGCTCAGTTGCGGCGTGAAATCGAAGGTGAAGTCGGCGAACACCGACTCGGTTTCGGTGCGCACGTCACCTTTGGTGTTGCCGTTGAGGTTCGCCAGCGTCGTGTTGAGCAGCACGTCGAACGTCGTCGCAGCCTTTGCGCCGAGGTAATAGAAACCGATCAGGCCGTTCACCTTGGGGCTCGAATAGAGCAGCTGGAATTCCTGGCTGGTCTGTTCGTTGCGATAGACCGCCGGCACGTCGACGTCGACCGATGGCGTTGCATCGAAATCGATCGGCGTGAAGCTGCGGTCCTTGCGCCACGCGCTGATGCTGCGCAGCGTGAACCCGCCGCCCAGCTTCGCGGTCGCCGCCATCGACAGCCCGCCCGCCTGGACGTCCTGCCGGGGAAAATTCAACCCGCCGTTCGTGTCGTAGACGTTCGGCAGCACCGGCGATCCGGTCAGCAGTCCGGCGAACAGGCGGTGACCGCCGCGCGGATGCGACTTGTCGTGCGTGTAATCGCCGGTGACGCGCACGAACAGGCCGCCGTCCGGGCTTTCGAACTCGATCGTGCCGCGGCCGGCCCAGATATTCTTGTCGTAATTGTCGACGCCGAGGAAACGGTTCTTGCCGAAACCATCGCGCGTCAGCCGCGCGCCCGACACGCCGACGCGAACCATCGGGCCGATCGGCGCGGACAGGCTGACGATGCCGTCTGCCTGATTGTACGATCCATAGGCGCCGCGCAGCGAGGCCGAAAAGGTGTCGGGCAGCCGCTTGGTCACGTACTTGATCGCGCCGCCGATCGTATTGCGGCCATAAAGCGTGCCCTGCGGTCCGCGCAGCACTTCGATCCGCTCGACGTCGTAAATATCGAGCACCGCCGCCTGCGGACGGTTGAGGTACACGTCGTCGAGGTAGATGCCGATGCCCGCCTCGAACCCCGGCACCGGATCCTGCTGGCCGACGCCGCGGATGATGGCGGCGAGCGTCGAATTGGTGCCGCGCGCGTCCTTGATAGTGGTGTTCGGGGTCACCGTCTGAAGGTCGGTCAGGTCGACCGCGCCGATCTTGTCGAGCTTTTCTCCGGACAATGCGGTGACCGCGATCGGAACGTTGAGCAACGTTTCCGTGCGGCGGCGCGCGGTGACGACAATGTCGGGGCCGTTGTCATCCTGCGCCTCCGGCGTTGCCGGCGCTGGCGCGTCCTGTGCGTGCGCCGGCGCCGCGAACAATGCCGCTGCCGCCACTCCGGCGTAGAGCGCGGCGCAAACCGAACGCGTGCGAATCCCGATCATGTCATCTCCCTCCCGAACCATCTATCGCTAGCGCCCGCCACGACCCGGTTGAACGCTTCCGGATCGTGCGTATACTGAAACCTGAACCGGGTTTCAACTTCGGTGTGTGGGGGGGGAGGCGTAAAAGGTGGGACAGCGTGGCGCAACGGCAACGCCCATCGCGGACGCGGGCAGCGATCGCCAGGATTTGGCCGCGAGCGAGGGCAAGGCGCCGCGCACCGAACGTGGGCGCCGCACCCTGCGCGCGCTGCTCGACGCGGCGGCGGCGGAGTTCGGCGACAGGGGATTTCATGAGGGATCGATCAGCGGCATCACACGGCGCGCCGGCGTCGCGTTGGGCACATTTTATACCTATTTCGATTCGAAGGACGCGATCTTCCGCGCGCTTGTCCGCGACATGTCCGAGCAGGTTCGTGCGCACGTTACGCCCCGCGTCCAGGCGGCGCCCGACGCGTTGGCGGCCGAGCGGATCGGTCTAGAATCGTTCCTCGAATTCGTGGGCGAGCATAAGGAAATCTACCGCATCATCGACGAATCGGAATTTGTCGACAACGAGGGTTATCGGCATCACTACATGACAACGGTCGACCGTATCCGCCAACGGCTTGAGGCTGCGGCGGCGCGCGGCGAAATCAGGGCCGACGCCGGCGAGGTCCACGCCTGGGCGATCGGCGGGATGAACGTGTTCCTCGGCATCCGATATGGGTTGTGGCAAAGCGAGCGCAGCCCGAGCGAGATCGCCGCCATCGTCAACGACATGCTCGCGAACGGCTTGAAGCCGCGTTAGCTCGCGGCGAGCGCACTCGCCAGCAGGTCGCGAATCGATTTCAGGCTGGCCGCATCGACCGCCGCGCCGGCGACCGGGACTGGCGCGGTCGGCGTCGCCCGCGTTTCGCTGGCGAGCAGTTTCTGCACGCCGCGCACTGTATAGCCCTGTTGATTGAGCAACGAATCGAGCCGCCGCACCAGCGCCACGTCTTCGGGCCGGTAATAACGTCGCTTGCCTGCCCGTTGCAGCGGACGGAGCTGGGGAAAACGCGTTTCCCAGTAACGCAGGATGTGCTGCGGCAAGCCGGTGTCGCGCGATACCTCACCGATGGTGCGGAACGCGCCAGCCGCCTTCTCGCCGGCCGCGGTGATGGCCGTCAGCCCGCGCTGACGATGCGGTCGCGCATCATCTGGCTGGCCCGGAACGTCAGGACGCGGCGCGGCGCGATCGGCACTTCGACGCCGGTTTTCGGGTTGCG
>JAFEEZ010000290.1 GCA_018240825.1 Pseudomonadota bacterium
GAAAATGACAGGATTCCGATATTGAAGACGAAAGCGGCGAGGCAGTGCGTGGTCGATACGCGCCGGATCGCTGGGCTGGTGATGTCGATATCGGCGGTCTGAAAGGTCATGCCGAGGATCAACGAGAAGTGGAGAAAATCGCCATAGTCCGGCTGCTTGGTGCTGGGGATGTCCAGCCCGCCGGCATATTGCCCCTTCGCCTTGCCCGCCGTGTAATAAAGGTGCGCGTAATGCAGCGCATAGACGGTGTTGGCGAATATCCAGGCGAGCGCCAGCGTCGCAATCACAAGCGGTTTCGAATATCCCGGCCCGCGGCCGACCACCAGCGTCACCGCGCCCAGCACGACCGCGCTGATCGCCAGCGTGATGACGAGCAACCCGGCGCGATTGGCGTCGTTCTGCGCGGCATGCTGGGCAATCGCTTCCGGATCGTGCGTGCGGAACAACGGGATGAGCGAGATGAGGAACAGGAAGGTCGCGGCGTCGAAACCGATCAGGAAATGCGCCAGCGGCAAATCCAGCTTCTCGCCGCGGATTTGCGTGGCCGACCAGATTGCCAGGCCGATCAGCGCGGCGGCGTATGCGATGAAGCGCGGCGGAGCGATCCGGTTGCCAAGGTTGAGCGTCATGAAGAGAGGCTAGCGCAGCCCCTCGCGCTCTACTAGAGAGCGCCGCCAAAATGGCGCGCATCGAAACCCCCAAGCGAATCCGCGGGACGCAGGATATTTTCGGCGACGAGCAACGGCGTTTCGCGCGCGTCCTCGAAGCGTTCGAGAAGGTACGCCGGCTCTATGCGTTCCAGCGCGTCGACATCCCCATGTTCGAGGACACGCAAGTGTTCGCGCGCTCGATCGGTGAGACCACCGACGTCGTTTCCAAGGAAATGTATTCGTTCGAGGATCGCGGCGGCGATTCGATCACGCTGCGGCCGGAGTTCACCGCCGGGATCTGCCGCGCGTACCTGACCGAGGGGTGGCAGCAATATGCACCGCTCAAGCTGGTCACGAGCGGGGCGGTGTTCCGCTACGAGCGTCCGCAAAAGGGGCGGTATCGCCAGTTCCACCAGATCGACGCCGAAGTGATCGGCGCGGCCGAGCCGGCGGCGGACGTCGAATTGCTAGCGTTCGCCGACCAGTTGCTGGCCGAACTTGGAATCGCGGAGGGCGTGACGCTGCAGCTCAACACGCTGGGCGATGCCGAGACGCGCGAGGCGTGGCGCGGGGCGCTGGTCGCGCATTTCGAGCAGCATCGCGGGGCGTTGAGCGAAGACAGCCTGGTCCGGCTCGACAAGAACCCGATGCGCATCCTCGACAGCAAGGACCCGCGCGACCGCCCGATCGCGGATGCCGCGCCCGACATCGACGCGTATCTGACGAGCGAGGCGGGCGCGTTCTTCGCGGCGGTGACCAAGGGGCTTGACGCGGCGGGGGTCGCGTGGACCCGCAACGCCCGGCTGGTGCGCGGGCTCGATTATTATCGCCACACCGCGTTCGAGTTCGTCACCGACCGGCTCGGCGCGCAGGGCACCGTGCTCGCGGGCGGGCGCTATGACGGGCTGATCGAAGCGCTCGGCGGGCCGCACACGCCGGGGGTCGGCTGGGCGGCGGGGGTCGAGCGGCTGGCGATGTTGCTGGAGGAACCGGCAACGCAGAATCCGGATGTGGCCGTCGTGCCGATTGGATTGACCGCGGAAGCGTGGGTGCCAAGGCTGCTCGCTTATCTGCGCGAGGCAGGCATCGCAGCGACGACATCCTTCACCGGCAACGTCAAGAAGCGGATGCAGCGGGCGAACGACAGCGGCGCGCAATTTGCCGTTGTTGTCGGCGATACCGAACTCGAAGCGCGGGTCGCAAGCGTGAAGAATTTGCGTACCGGCGAACAGCAGCAGGT
Source organism: Pseudomonadota bacterium (assembly GCA_018240825.1). Classification (GTDB taxonomy): domain Bacteria; phylum Pseudomonadota; class Alphaproteobacteria; order Sphingomonadales; family Sphingomonadaceae; genus Sphingomonas. The sequence continues at coordinate 1,891 of JAFEEZ010000290.1, forward strand.
GGGTTTCGACAATCTGGATATTGCCCTCCTGCAATTGAACGAGCGCGAAGGGCAGGAACGTCAATTCCTGGCCATTCAGAAACAGGGCGGGTTTATTGGCCGGAGTTTAGGTCGGACCCTATGACCTCCATCTCCCCCCAACGGATCGCGCAGATCGAGGCGCGGCGGGACGAGCTTGGCGCGTTGATGGCGACCGGCGACCTGTCGGGCGAGCGCTTCGTCCAGGTGTCGAAGGAATATGCCGAGCTCGAACCGGTGGCGAAGGCGGCGGGCGAGGTGCGGCGGTTGCGCGCAGAGCTCGCGACACTCGGGCACATGGCCGACGATGAAAGCGCCGACGGCGAGCTGAAAGCCATGGCGCGCGAGGAGATCGAGGAGATCGCCGCCGCGCTGCCCGATGCCGAGCGTAATCTCGCGCTGGCGCTGCTCCCGCGCGACGCCGCCGACGAGCGCGCGGCGATGCTCGAAATCCGCGCCGGGACCGGCGGCGACGAGGCGTCGCTGTTCGCCGGCGACCTGTTCCGCATGTACCAGCGCTATGCCGAGGGGCAGGGCTGGCGGGTCGAGCTGATCTCCGCCTCCACGTCTGACGCCGGCGGGTTCAAGGAAGTCGTCGCCTCGGTCGAGGGCAGGGGCGTGTTCGCCAAGCTGAAGTTCGAAAGCGGCGTTCACCGCGTCCAGCGCGTGCCCGTCACCGAATCGGGAGGCCGCATCCACACCTCCGCCGCCACGGTCGCGGTGCTGCCCGAGGCCGAGGAGGTCGATGTCCAGATCGACGAAGCGCGCGACCTGCGGATCGACGTCTATCGTTCGTCGGGCCCTGGGGGCCAGTCGGTCAACACCACCGATTCCGCGGTGCGCATCACGCACTTGCCGACGGGCCTCGTGGTGATCCAGCAGGACGAGAAATCGCAGCACAAGAACAAGGCCAAGGCGCTCAAGGTGCTGCGCACTCGGCTGTACGAGGCGGAGCGCGAGCGGTTGGCGAGCGAGCGCTCGGGCACGCGCAAGGCGATGGTCGGGTCGGGGGATCGCTCGGAGCGGATCAGGACGTACAATTTCCCGCAAGGGCGGGTGACCGACCACCGCATCAACCTGACGCTTCACCGCCTGCCGGAAATCCTTGAAGGCGACATGGACGAGCTGATCGGCGCCTTGATCGCCGAGGATGAGGCGGAGCGGCTCGCCACGCTCGATGGCTGAAACAGTCCGGCACGCGATCGCCGCTGCCGCTTCGCGGTTCGGTTTCAGTGAGACGCCCCGGCTCGACGCCGAACTGCTCATGGCGCACGCGCTCGACACGACGCGCGAGCAGCTCTTGCTGCGCTACCTCGACGATCCAGTGTCGATCGCGTTCGACGCGCTGGTCGAACGCCGCCTGGCGCACGAGCCAGTCGCGTACATCACCGGCTGCCGCGATTTCTGGACGATCAGCCTTGCGGTCGGCCCCGGCGCGCTGATCCCGCGGCCCGACAGCGAGACGCTGATCGAGGCGGCGGTCGAGCATTTCGCCGGCCGCGCGCCCGCGACGGTTCTCGATCTCGGTACGGGACCGGGTACCTTGCTGCTCGCCGCGCTGGCCGAATGGCCCGACGCGGCGGGCGTAGGCGTCGACCAGTCCCCCGCGGCGCTCGACTATGCGCGCGGTAATGCCGAACGGCTGGGAATGAGCGGCCGGGCGAAGATCATCGAAGGCGACTGGGCCGATGCGATCGGCCAGCGCTTCGACCTGATCCTGTGCAACCCGCCTTATGTCGCGACCGACGACGCGCTGCCCGCCGAAGTCCGCGACCACGAACCCGCATCCGCGCTGTTGGCCGGCCCCGACGGCCTCGACGACTACCGTATCATCACCGCCCAGCTCTCCGCGCTGATCGCGCCCGGCGGCATGGCGGCGATCGAGATCGGTGCGAGCCAAGCAGAAGCCGTCACTGCTCTCCTTACCGCGCACGGCCTCCACGTCACGCTGCGCCGCGATCTCGGGGGACGCGACCGGTGCCTCGTCGCAACACCTTGATCCAACGCAACGCGATCCCCATCTTTCCGCTTGGAAGATTGCCCGGTAGCCGCTATTGAGCGCACAGGGGCACACGATCTCAACCGCTATATCGTTGAAATCGGGAGATTGCCCAATCCTTCGTCATCAGGCCGCTTGTCCGGCGGCCGTGACAGGTCTTCGCGTCCTGACAGGCGCGGACGCCGCGTGGGGTTTGACTCCTGCTTGGAGCAAGGCCGGGTTTGGTTTGTGACACAAGGATCACAGGACTTTGATCAATAACAATCGTCAGGCCGGCCGCCGTCGCGGCCGGGGTGGACAGCGCCAGGGTGGCGGCAATCCCAATTCGGGCAACCGGATCGACAACCGCGCGCGCGGCAACGCCAGTCAACTGCTGGAGAAATACAAGACCCTCGCCGCCGATGCGCAGCGCCAGGGCGACCGCGTCAACGCCGAATACTATCTGCAATTCGCGGATCACTATTTCCGCGTCCTCGCTGAAAATCGGAGCCGGTTCGAGGAGCAGAACCAGAATCAGCGCCGCGGCCGCGAAGACTCATTCGATGACGAGGACGAGGGCTTCGAGGATGAGGGCAATGAGGTTGCCGCCGAGAACGACCACCAGCGCCGCCCGCAGCCGCGGGAGGATCGCGGTGACGACGAGCAGCGGGAGCAGCGCGAATATCGCGGGCGTGACCGCAACGATCACGGCGCTCGCGAGCCCCGCGAATCGCGTGAGGATCGCGGCAATCGCCTGAACGGCGGCGCCTACCCTGCCAACGACAGCGGCGACGGCGAGCATCCCAAAGCGGTCGCGGGACCCGACGAAGGCCGCGCACCCCGTCGCGGCCTGCGCCCGCGTCGCGAGCCCAAGCCGGTGGCGGCGAACGAAGGTGAGACTTTCGACGCGGCGCTGCTTCCGCCGTCGCTCGGCATCAGTGTTGGCGACGAAAGCGAGCCGGGCAGCGAGGACGTCGCTCTCAAGCCGCGTCGCGGCCGGCCGCGTCGTACGCCGGGAGCCGAAGCGGCTGAGTGATCGGAGGCGAACTGCGCAAAGGGGGCGCCGGGAAACAGGCGCCCTTTTTTGTTCGGTACGGACACAGCGGGAACCTTCGGGACGTTCGGCATTTGGTCCGGCGAGAGGATGCAGCATGTCCGACCCGCGAATCACCACCGGCAATTCGGTCGACGACAAGTCGCCGCTGTCTAACGAGAACACCGAGCGAAAGCCGGGAAACAATACGCGGGGCGGGCAGCCGCCCGAGAAGGTGGAAGACCGCCTCAACGTCGGCGCCGTCAAACCCGAAGACTATCCCATCGACCAGCGTGCGAAAGGCGAAAAGTAGCGCACCACGCTCAATCGGGGTCGATCCGCTCGACATCCTCGTCGTGTCCCGTCCCTGAACTCAGGAACGCCAGGCCCATCAGCGCGGCGGCCATCATCATCGTGCCGCCGAACCCGCCGATCGCCGCGAAGATCGCGACCCATGATAGCGGACCATAGACGCGGTCGAGGATATAGAGCGCAATGCCGACCGCGATCACCGTCGCGAACAGCATCCATCGCAACATCCGGCGATACCGCGTCCATGCGAACGCCGCATAATCGGGATCATCGAGGCCGCGCGGCTGGTCATCCATGCTTTCTATTTGGGGCGAACAGGCGCATTCTGAAAGACGCAAGAAAAAGGAGCGAGTCATGACGGTCGCGACGATCCTGGCGGGCAAGGGGAGCGAGGTGGTGACGGTCGCCGCCGGCCAATCGGTCGGGGATGCGGTGAAACTGTTGGCCGAGCGGCGGATCGGCGCGGCGCCCGTGATGCAGGACGGCGCGGTCGTTGGCATCTTCTCGGAGCGCGACGTGATTCATTGTCTCGCGGCGCACGGATCGGCGGGGCTTGAGCGCAAGGTGCGCGAGGCGATGACCGCACCGGCGATCGCCGTGGGGCGCGATCAGGCGGCGCTCGGTGCGCTGACGCTGATGACTCGCCGCCGAATCCGCCATCTGCCGGTGGTCGAGGACGGCGCGCTGGTCGGGCTGGTGTCAATCGGCGATCTGGTCAAATATCGCATCGACAAGATCGAGGCCGACGCCGAGGCGATGCGGAGCTATATTCAGGGGGCGTGACCTTCTTGCACCTTCCTCTTTTAGGGGAGGGCTATTGGTCAGCGCCGCAACGGAATCAGTTCGACCAGTTCGCGCACGACGTGGCGGGCGAAGACCATCAGCCACAGACCATAGGTCGCGGCGCCGATGGTCGCAAGCAGTGCGAGGCGCGGGAGCGGCGACAAAGGCGGCAGGGTGCGGTCGACGATCGTCACCACCAGCGCCATCGCGACCGCGGCGAACAAGGGCGGGGCGATCGCCTCCGCCAGATCGCGCAACCGCGCGCCGATCACCGGCAACGAGCGCCACGCGCTGACGGCGAGATAGATCGGGTACGCCACGATCCACGCTGTCGCGATTCCCGTTGCGCCCCAGCGGACGCCGACCAGGAAGCTCGCCGCCAGCACGCACGCGCCGAATGCGCCGTTCTTCATCCCGACGCTGGGCTTGCCCCGAGCGTCGCACGCGGGGGAGAACAGCACCTGCATCGTCATGAACGGCATCGCGAAGGCGAGCAGGTGGACGACCGGCACAGCTTCCGCCCATTTCGGGCCCAGCATCGTCAGCACCAGCGGCTCGGCGGTCGCGGCGAGGCCGAGATAGAAGGGGAGCGCGGCGACCATGATGATGCGTGTCGCGCGGACGAAGGCCCGCGCAACGGCTTCGTCGTCGTGCTGGATCCGGGCATAGGCGGAGAAAGCGACTTCATTGAGCGGGGGGACGAACTTCGAGACGAAGATCTGCGTCAGAAACAGACTGGTCGTGTAGATGCCGAGTTCGTGCGCGCTGAAGCTGCGGCCGGCGATGAACACGTCGCACTGGCTTTGCAGGAACCAGAACAGCTGTCCAGCCGCCATCACCCCGCCATAGCGCGCGAGGGCGCCCGCGCCGCGAAAGTCGAAGCTCGGCCAGACGAGCGAGCGCGCTGCGATCGTCATGCCGATCGCGCGGACGATGAAGAGGACGAGCGGCGCGAACACCAATGTCCACACGCCCCAGCCGGCGAGCGCACCGCCTAGCGCCGCGCCGGCGCTTGCGATCGAGGCGAGGATGTTGATCCGCGCCTGTTTCGAAAAATCCATCACGCGACTTAGCAGCGCATAAGGGAGCGCGATGAACGGCGTCGTGAGATAGAGCAGGGCCTGGACGCGAAGCAGGTTGGCGACCTCCGGATGCCGGTAATAGGCCGCGGCTAGGGGTGCGAGGAGGAGTTGCGCGCCGCCAAGCGCCACGTTGAGCGCGATCAACATCCCGAACAGCTGCCGAATCTGGGTCTGCGTGACGTCCTTCTGCTGGATCAGCCCGCTCGCCAGACCATAGCCGTTGAGCATGTTGAGAAAGACCAGAATCACCCCGGTCATCGCGAACAGCCCGTAATCGGCCGGCGACAGGATGCGAATCACGAGAAAGGTGGCGGCCCATTGCACCATCTGCGCGAGAATCTGGCTGCCCGAACGCCAGATCACGGCGCTCCGGACCTTGGCGGCGAGCGATTCTGCGCCCTGATTCGAGGGGGTTGCGGCCGATTCCATCGTGACCGCGCTTATACGCTCGAACCTGCTACCATCGCGTAAACCGCAGATTTCCGCCATTCTCGCGCGATTTTGAAATAAAAATGCAAAAAGACGTTGACGTTCCCAAACGCCCCGCATAGATGAGCCCCACCGCAGCGACGGGCCATCCGGTTCGCCTGTTACGGTCACCAAAATCTCGGCGCAATGGTCGCCCTCCAAAAAGAGGGTAGCCCAAGGCGTCGGTCTTTTGCGCTCTTTGACATTGTTAGTTCAAGATGAAGGGACATGTGGGCGGCGGCCCCGGGTCCGGCGTTTTCAAGGCGTCGCGCACTCGGTTAAAGCCAAGCCGATCTCACAGTCCTTTTCACGTATCCATACGTAATTGGAATATGAACGCCTGTCTGGCTTCGGTCAGGCAAGTCGTTCGTTTTTTGTGCAGACCGGCTCCTTGAAATGCCTGTTCTGACGTCGGTCATTCCACCGGCGCCGGAATGGAACATAAACTTGAGAGTTTGATCATGGCTCAGAATGAACGCTGGCGGCATGCCTAACACATGCAAGTCGAACGAAGCCTTCGGGCTTAGTGGCGCACGGGTGCGTAACGCGTGGGAATCTGCCCTTGGGTTCGGAATAACTCGCCGAAAGGCGTGCTAATACCGAATGACGTCGCAAGACCAAAGATTTATCGCCCAGGGATGAGCCCGCGTAGGATTAGCTAGTTGGTGTGGTAAAGGCGCACCAAGGCGACGATCCTTAGCTGGTCTGAGAGGATGATCAGCCACACTGGGACTGAGACACGGCCCAGACTCCTACGGGAGGCAGCAGTGGGGAATATTGGACAATGGGCGAAAGC
>JAFEEZ010000291.1 GCA_018240825.1 Pseudomonadota bacterium
CCTTCCCACCGCCTGCGGCGGCGGGCCCCCTCCCTCTCCCATAGGGAGAGGGAGGGAGGCGCGAAGCGCCGGAAGGGTGAGGGTGATCGCCAAATGCGGCGAGCGCTCGGTCCCTGATCGCCTTGTAGTCGAGCTTGCCGTTGGGCGCGCGCGCGACGCTGTCGACGACCAGAACGTGGCGCGGCGCCTTGTAGCTGGCGAGCTGGCTGCGGACATGGTCGCGCAACTCGGTTTCGTCGGGCGTTTGGCCGGGATGCGGTTCGACCAGGGCGACGATCCGCTCGCCGAAGCGCGCATCCGGCACGCCGGTCACCGCCGCGTCGCGCACCGCCGGGTGGCGCTTCAAGGCTTCCTCGACTTCCTCGGGAAAGACCTTCTCGCCGCCGGTGTTGATGCATTGCGAGCCACGGCCGAGGATGCGGACGGTGCCGTCGGCGTCGATGCTCGCCCAGTCGCCGGGCATCGACCAGCGTCGCCCTTCGTAGGTCGGAAAGGTCTGCGCCGATTTGACCGGGTCCTTGTAGTAACCGAGCGGGATGGGCCCGCCGACCGCGAGCCGCCCGCTCTCGCCCGATCCGGGTTCGACGCGCCGCCCGTCCTCGGTGAAGATCGCGCAATCGGGGCCGAGCGCGAACGCGGCGGTGGCGCTTTCGCCCTGCGCGTTGGTGGTCGAAATGCCCATCCCAAACGCTTCCGAGGAGGAGTACGAATCCATCAACTGGACCTGCGGGATGTGGCGGATCAGCCCCAGCTTGTTCTCGCGATTCCACATCGCGCCCGACGAGCCGATGATGAAGAGCGAACTCAAGTCCCAGCGCCCCGGGTCGGCGTCGAGCGCTTCGAGCAGGGGTTGCGCGAAGGGTTGGCCGACGATCGTCATTCGCGTCACGCGCCAGCGTTCGACCGCGCTCCACACTTCGTCGGGATCGAACTTGCCGTGGGGCAGCAGCACCACCGCGCCGCCCGACGAGATCGCGGTGAACGCCCCGATCAGCCCGGTCGCGTGCATCAGCGGCGGCGCGATCAGCGAGCGTGGTTTGACCGGCGATGCGGCGGCGCGCGGGCCGGCTTCCTCGGGCGCCGCCATGGGGCCGGTGCCAAGCAACGGATTGGCGCCGTAATTGCCTTTCGCCATCAAATCGCCCTGCTGCCACATCACCGCCTTGGGCATGCCGGTGGTGCCGCCGGTGAAGATGAGGAGCAGGTCTTCGTCGTGGCGGCCCCAGGGGGCAACGGTCGGCCGGTCGGCGGGCACGCGCGACGCGAGCGCGGCGAAATCTTCGGCCCAGTCGGGCGGATCGGCGCCGATCGCGACCCAGCTCTTCACGCCCGGCATCGTCGCGCGGATCGGGTCAAGGACCGACGCGAACCCGCTTTCGAACACCACGGCCTCGGCATCGCCATTGTCGAGCAGGTAGCGAACCTCTTCCGGGCCGTAGCGGTAATTGACGTTGAACGGCGCGAGGCCGGCCTTGAACGCGGCGTAATAGGCGATCAGGAATTCGGGGCAGTTGCTCGCATAGACCGCGACCTTGGCCTGTTGTTGCAGCTCGGCCGCGAGCAGGTGGGCGGCCAGCGCATCAGCCTGCGCCTCGAACTCGGCGAAGCTAACGACGCGCTCGCCCTGGACGATTGCGGGGTCATCCGGCACGGCCGCCGCGACCGATTCCCAGATATTGGCATAGGTCCATGCTGTCATGCGGCTCTCCCGCCGCGCATCTTGTCGACGCTACGGCTTTTGCCCGAATTGGAATATCGGGTATGGCGTCGTCAAGGGATTCCTTTGCACCGCGTCACAGCTCGGTGCGGACGTGCCACAGTTCCGGGAACAGCTCGACCTCCAGCATCTTGCGAAGATAGCTGACCCCGCCCGTGCCGCCGGTGCCGCGCTTGAGGCCGATGACGCGCTCGACCGTGGTGACGTGGTTGAACCGCCAGCGGCGGAAATAATCTTCCAGGTCGACCAGCTTTTCGGCGAGCTCGTAGAGCGCCCAATGCTGCTCGGGCGCTCGATAGACCGCGCACCACGCCGCCTGGACCTTCGGATTTTTCGCGCGCGGTTCCGAAAGGTCACTGCGTTCGCCGCCGACATCGAACCCCGACCGGGCGAGCAGGCGGACGGCTTCGTCATACAGGCTCGGCCGCGCCAGGATCGCACGAAGCTCGCCGACGATTTCCGGGCGGTGCGCGTGCGGTTTGAGCATCGCCGCGTTGCGGTTTCCACACAGGAATTCGATCGCGCGGTATTGATGGCTCTGGAACCCCGACGACTGGCCCAGATCCTCGCGGAACTCGGTATATTCGCTGGGCGTCAGCGTGCGGAGCACGTCCCACGCATTGTTGAGTTGCTCCAGAATCCGCGACACCCGCGCGAGCATCTTGAACGCATGCGGCAGGCGGTTGTCGGCGATCGCATCGCACGCGGATTCGAGCTCGTGAACCGCCAGCTTCATCCAGAGCTCGCTGGTCTGGTGCTGGATGATGAACAGCAATTCGTCATGCGCGGCTGAGCGCGGTTGCTGCGCGCCGAGGATCAGGTCGAGACGCAGATAGTCGCCATAGGCCATCTTGCCGGCGAAATCGGTTTCGGGCTTGTCGGTCATGTTACTGCCGAGCGGGTGGCATAGGCGGGATCGTCCCACAAGCGTTCGGTCATCACGCGTTCGATGATGCGGGCCGCGGCGACCACATCCTCCTCGCTCAGATAGAGCGGGGTGAAGCCGAAGCGGATCAGGTCTGGCGCGCGGAAATCGCCGATCACACCGTTCGCGATCAACGCTTGCATGATCGCATAGCCGTGCGCGTGGCGGAACGAGACCTGGCTGCCGCGCGCATGCGGATCGCGCGGGGAGGCGAGTTCGAGATCGGGGCAACGCGCCTCGACCTCGGCGACGAAGCGCTCACTCAACCGAATCGACGCGGCGCGCACTTCGGCCATGTCCACGCCCTCCCACGCATCGAGTGCTGCATCGAGCACCGCGAGCGCGAGCACCGGCGGCGTCCCGACGCGCATCCGCTCGACGCTGGCGTGCGGGCGGTAATCGAGGTCGAAGGCGAACGGGACTTCGTGCCCCATCCAGCCCGACAGGATCGGCTGCGCCACCTCGGCGAAGCGCGGCGCGACATAGATGAAGGCGGGCGCGCCCGGCCCGCCGTTGAGATATTTGTAGGTGCAGCCGACCGCGAAATCGGCGTCGGCGGCGGTCAGGTCGACCGGGATCGCGCCCGCCGAATGCGCCAGGTCCCAGACCGTGATCGCGTCCGCCGCATGCGCCTTCGCGGTCAGCGCCGCCATGTCGTGCATCCGCCCGGTGCGGTAATCGACCTCGGTGATCAGCGTCACCGCGACGCTCTCATCAATCGCGCCGGCGACCTTTTCGGGCGCGACCAGCCGCAATTCGAGTCCGCGTCCGAGCGCCTTGA
>JAFEEZ010000292.1 GCA_018240825.1 Pseudomonadota bacterium
CCGCGATTGAAGCAGCGCTGCCGATGGTCGAGCAGGGTTGGCTGGTGACGTTCGGGATCGATCCGCACGCGCCGGAAACCGGCTATGGCTGGATCCGTGTCGGGGATAGCATCGCGCCCCGCGTCCATCAGGTTGCCAGCTTCGTCGAAAAGCCGCCGCGCGACCGCGCGGAGGCCATGCTCGCGTCGGGCGATCATGTATGGAATGGCGGCATCTTCCTGTTCCGCGCGGACGCCTTTCTCGGCGCGTTGTCGATCCACGCGCCCGACATGCTTCATGCCGCGCAGCGGGCGTTGCTGAAGGGCGATACCGGCGACCGGCGGATTTACCCCGACGCCGACGCGTTCGCCGCTTCGCCGTCGGAATCGATCGACTACGCAGTGATGGAAAAGGCCGAACGCGTTGCAGTCGTGCCGGTCAGCATGGGATGGAGCGACCTCGGCAGTTGGGATGCGCTCCACGAACTCAGCGGGTGTGATGAACGCGGCAACGTCTGCAAGGGCGACGTCATCGCGCTGGAGACGGGAAATTGTCTGATCCAGGCCGACGGTATCCGCGTCGCCCTGGTCGGGGTGACCGACCTGATCGTCGTCGCCAACGGCAAGGACGTGCTCGTGATGCCGCGCGGTCGCAGCCAGGACGTCAAGAAGCTGGTCGACGCGATGAAGACATGACCCGCGGCTCGGGACGCAGGATGCGCACGCCATCGAGGATCATCAGCCGATCGCGACCGGCGTCGGGAACCTGTTCGCCGCGAAGCACGACGTAGAGCCGCTCTGGATCAAGCTGACCGCTCTCGAACGCACGCTGTTCGGCCGACAACCGATCCGCCGTCCGCTCGCTGACCCTTGCGGTATAGGCCAGCCGCACAGGCCTGCCGATCGATGTTGCGCGCCACGCAATCTCCTGAAACAGCTCGAGGTCGCGGGTCGCGTCGGGCGGAGCAAAGGTCACGTCACGAGCTTGGGCGATCACCTGATCCCAACGCGGATCGCGCGTGCGCGCATATAGCTGGCGCTCACCCGCTTCGACGCTTTGCGCGCGGACGACCTGGGTCATGACGGCCAGGTCGACGACCTGGACGGCGAGCAAGGCCAGCAACACCTGTCCGGTGCCACGCCGGCCAAGCCGGTAGACCGTCAAGACTCCCAGGAAAACCAGCGTATAGGCAACCGGCCAGAACAGTCGCCCCGACGCCCGCACCGTGTCGAGCACCGGCGCGAATGCATCCGGCAGCGGGAAACGAGGCAAGCGGTGGCCGGCAATGTCGGGAAAATTGCTGACCGCGAGCAGGACGAGCGCCACCAACGCCGGCGCCAGCCACCGGAGCCGCTGGCGCAGCGATTGTTCGTCGGGCGCCGCCGCGGTGCGGCGCGACACGATCGCCGCCGCAACGAGCATCAGCAGCAATCCCAGCCCGAGATACTGGAATCCCTCATAGCCGCGCCCCTCGCGCTGAATAATCGCGGGAAGGATCGTGCCATAACCTGGATTGGCGGGATTCCACAGCGCATCGAGCGGCATCGCGAACGCGCCATAGCTGCCTGTGACGGCGAAGGATTGTCCGACGCCGTGAAGATGAACGATCAGCGCGATCGCCGCGACTGTCGCAACAGCGCCGGCGATTACGGCCGCGCGGGACGGGCCGGTGCGCGCGGCCACGAGCTGTTCCAGCAACGCGCTGCCCCAGATCGCGGCGACCATCAGCAACAGGTAATTGTGCACCAGCGCCGCAAGCGCCAGCAGCGCCGCCCAACCCCATGGGTTTCCCGCCCGGCGCGGACTGACGAACAGCCACAGGGCGGCGAGGATCATCCAGTGCGCGAACAAATTGGCATGAACGTAGCGGTTGAACCAGGTCGGCAACGCACACATCAGCGCCACGCCGCACCATAAGGCGACCATTCCGGGCGCGTAGTTTCGCAACAATGCCCAGGCGAACACCGCCTGCAGGACGCAACATGCGAGCAGCCACCAACCGACAAACTGCGCATCGGCCGGCAGCACCGCCGCGAATGGCGCGACCATCAGCGCGATCAGCGGGTTGCTGTCCGTAAACAGCAGGCTGGCGCCATCGGGCGCGTTGAGCATCGTGGTGCGCAGCGCGGCGCCGGAGGCCGGATCATGCAGCCAGGCATGAAGCCCCAACGCATTTTCTCCGCCGTCCGACCCGCGGATCAACCATCCGGCATTGGCGATATCGAGCACGGCCGGATGAAACAGCGCGAGAAACACCGCTGCGGGGATCAGCGCGAACGCGAGGAAACGAGCAAGCCGGGGCAACATCGCTCGATTCCTACTCTCGCCCGGCTACAAGTTGGTAAACCTTACGCGATCAGCGCCTCGACCTGGTCGAGCGTATCCTTGAACTGCGCGACGACCGCCTGGTACGGTGCCGCCGACGCCATATCGAGCCCTGCGCGCCTCAGGATGTCATAGGGGTAATCCGAACCGCCCGCCTTGAGCACGCTCAGGTAGTTGTCGCGCTCCTTCGTCCCGCCCTTCAGGATCGACCGCGCGAAATAGGAAGCAGCCGAGATGCAGGTCGCGTACTGGTACACGTAGAAACTGTTGTAGAAGTGCGGGATGTACGCCCATTCCGACGCATAGGTGTCGGACACCGCTACCTTTGGCCCGTGATAACGGTGAAGCAGGTCGAGATAGATCGCGCTGAACTTTTCCCCCGACAGCCCCTCGCCCGCTTCGGCCTTGTCGTGCACGGCGAGTTCGAACTCGGCGAACATCGCCTGGCGGTAGAAGGTGCCGCGGATCGCCTCCAGCTGTTGGCCCAGGTAGAAGACCTTCTCCTGCCTGGTCTTGGCGTTCGCGACCATATAGGCTGCGAGCAGCACTTCGTTGCAGGTCGACGCGATCTCCGCGGTGAAGATCGGGTAGTCGGACTTTTCGTAGACCTGATATTTGTTCGCGAGCAACGTGTGCATCGCGTGGCCCCATTCGTGGGCATAGGTCGTCAGGCCCGAATAATTCTCGCCCAAGTTGAGCAGCAGGTACGGGTGCACGTCGTACGCGGCGCCGGGGTTCATATATGCGCCCGATTTCTTGCCCGGGCGCGGCAACGGATCCATCCATTTGCCCGCGGTGGCCTTGGCGAACATATCGGCATATTCGGGGCCGAGCGGCTTGACCGCCTCGATCGTGATGCCGCGCATATCGGGCACCGTCACCTTCTTGTCGAGCGCGACCAGGGGCGGATAGATATCGTAATAGGCCATGTCCGGCAGACCGAGCATCTTGCGCCGCAGCTCGAAATAGCGATGCAGCTGCGGCAGGCCGTTGTTCGTCTCGGCGACCAGCGAGCGATACACCGCTTCGGGCACGTTGTTGCCCGACAGCGCGGCGGCCAGCGACGTCGGATATCTGCGCGCCTTCTTCTGGAACACGTCGGCCTTGACGTGGCTGAGATACGCTGCGCCGAGCGAGTTCTGGAACTTCCCGTATTCGGCCCAGAACGTGTCGAACACCAGCTTGCGGTCGGCGCGGTTGGGCGCGTCGCGGTTGAGCGTGTAGGCCTGGTCGTCGAGCCGGACCTGCTTGCCGGTCGACAGCGTGACGGTCGGCCACGGAATGTCCGACGCGACGAGCTGTTCGCGAATGTCGCTTGGGCCGGAGAACGGCGCGGCGACCCCGGCGAGCAAATTCTCGCTTTCGGGACTCAACGTGTGGTCGGCCCGGCGCAGCGTGTCGGCGAGCGCGAAGTCGAAGCGTTTCTTGAGCGTGTCGTTCGACGCGATGAAAGCATCGATCTTCGCCTTGCCGATCGCCAATATCTCCGGGCTCGCCCACGACACCGCCTCACCGAACGCAGTGTAGAGGTCGATCGCCTGCGCCTGCTTCTCCTGGTTGGTCGAAACGCGAAGGTCGGCGTCCGCCTTGAGACTGGCATAGGTGTAGATGCGGCTTATCGTGCGGTTGAGGTCGGACTGCGCAACCATGAACGCCGCCAGCGTGTCGGCGCTTTCGCCGAGCTTGCCCTTGTATCTGGTCAGGCCGGGCACGTCGGCGAGCGCCTTCCTGCGCGCCTCGTCCCACGCCGCATCGTTCGCGAACAGGTCGGTCAGGTCCCATTGCGCGCCGCCCGCCTGCGCCCAGGCGGGGAGCGCAGCGACGAGCCCGGCGAGCGCGGTCGCGGCAAGGGCTTCACGGCGGGACAATGCGGGCATGGCGGGGCCTTCCGAAAGGGACGAGATTGCACGCACTGTGTCGCCATCGCGCGCGAAAGAAAAGGGTGTTTTGCCCGGGCAACGCACTTGACTCTATAACGCGTTATATATCACGCTATGAATTGGAGGTGCGCAATGCAGAACGACGTGGTCAGGATGGAGGGCGCTGTGATGCTCGGCAGCCGGCTGAAGCGGCTGGCCGAACGGTTGCAGGCCGGCGCGGAGCGGATCGCCGGCGAGTGCGGGCTGCCGACTCAGCCGAGCCAGATGCCGCTGCTCGCGGCGCTCCACCGCCACGGACCGCTCAGCGTCGGAGACGCGGTCGAGCGGATCGGGATCAGCCAGCCCGCGGTGACTCGCATCCTCGCCCGTCTGGTCGACATGGGGCTGGTCGAAACCAGCCGCGGCGGCCGCGATTTGCGGACCAAGACGATGGCGCTGACTGCGCAAGGCCACGCGGTGATGGAAGACGCGGCGACGATGCTGTGGCCGCGACTGCGCGCCGCGGTCGGCGAATTGTGCGAAGTGGATGCGCTGCTGACCCAAATCGAGGCGATCGAGACCGCGCTCGCCGCCCAACCGCTCGAACAGCGGCCGCGCGGCGGCTTGCGTATCCGTCGCTTCAGCGACGAGCTCGCCCCGCACTTCCACCGCATCAACGCGCAATGGATCGCCGAGATGTACACGCTCGAGCCGACCGACGTGGACGTGCTCGAAAATCCCCGCGCGCGGATCATCGATCGCGGCGGCGACATTCTGTTCGTCGAGGACCCCGAACTCGGCATCGTCGGCGCCTGCGGGCTGCAGAAAACCGGCGTGCGCCAGTTCGAGCTGACCAAGATGGGCGTCGTGCCCGAAGCGCGCGGGCGAAAGGCGGGGGAGTTCCTGCTGCACGCGATGATCGAGCGGGCGTTCGCGATGGGTTGCGACCGGCTGTACCTGCTCAGCAATTCGAAGGGCGCCGCGGGGGTGCACCTCTATGAGAAGGCGGGGTTCGTCCATGACGCGGGGATCATGGAGGAGTTCGGGCGGCGATATGCGCGGACGAATGTCGCGATGCTCTACCGTCCGCCGGGATGGACGGGCGGGAATCCAACAAGCAAAGGACCGGTGGCGTGAACCACCGGCCCTTCTTTTTCGTCTGAGCAGCGCGACGGCGAAGCCGCCGTGTCGTCGGCCGGGATTTCGACCTGCGGGTCGAAACCCGCCGGCCGTTCTGATTTTGTGTCGGGGCGGAGCGTCGCTCCGCCCGTCCAAAATCAGAAGTCCATTCCGCCCATGCCGCCCATGCCGCCGCCGCCCATCGGCATCGCCGGCTTGTCCTCGGGGACTTCCGATACCGCCGCTTCGGTGGTGATCAGCAGGCCGGCGACCGAGGCTGCGTTCTGCAGCGCGGTGCGGACGACCTTGGTGGGATCGACGACACCGGCCGAGACGAGGTTCTCGTACTTATCGGTCTGGGCGTTGAAACCCTCGGTCACGTCGCCCTTTTCGAGCAGCTTGCCCGCGACGACCGCGCCGTCATGACCGGCGTTCGCGGCGATCTGACGCACCAGCGACGACAGCGATTTGCGAACGATGTCCACGCCGCGGGTCTGGTCGTCGTTCGCGCCGGTCAGGCCTTCGAGCGCCTTCGACGCGTAGAGCAGGGCCGTACCGCCACCGGGAACAATGCCCTCCTCGACCGCGGCGCGAGTCGCATGAAGCGCGTCGTCGACGCGGTCCTTGCGCTCCTTCACCTCGACCTCGGACGCGCCGCCGACCTTGATCACCGCCACGCCGCCGGCGAGCTTGGCGAGACGCTCCTGGAGCTTCTCACGGTCGTAATCGCTGGTGGTGTTCTCGATCTGCTGGCGGATCGCCTCGGTGCGGCCCTTGATCGCATCGGCATCACCCGCGCCGTCGACGATGGTGGTGTTGTCCTTGTCGATCGAGACGCGCTTGGCGGTGCCGAGCATGCCGATGGTGACGTTCTCGAGCTTGATGCCCAGGTCTTCGGAGATCATCTCGCCCTTGGTCAGGATCGCGATGTCCTCGAGCATCGCCTTGCGGCGGTCGCCGAAGCCCGGCGCCTTGACGGCCGCGACCTTCAGGCCGCCGCGCAGCTTGTTGACGACGAGCGTGGCCAGCGCCTCGCCCTCGATATCCTCGGCGATGATCAGCAGCGGACGGCCCGACTGGACGACCGCTTCCAGGATCGGCAGCATCGCCTGCAGGTTCGACAGCTTCTTTTCGTGGATCAGGATGTAGGGATCCTGAAGCTCGACCGTCATCTTCTCCGGGTTGGTGATGAAATACGGCGACAGATAGCCGCGGTCGAACTGCATGCCCTCGACGACGTCGAGCTCGAATTCGAGACCCTTCGCCTCCTCGACGGTGATCACGCCTTCCTTGCCGACCTTTTCCATCGCTTCGGCGATCTTCTCGCCGACGACGGTGTCGCCATTGGCCGAGATGATGCCGACCTGGGCGATCTCGTTCGAACCCGAAACGGGCTTCGAACGACCCTGCAGGTCCTCGACGACCTTGGTCACCGCGAGGTCGATGCCGCGCTTGAGGTCCATCGGGTTCATGCCGGCGGCGACCGACTTCATGCCCTCGCGGACGATCGCCTGGGCGAGCACGGTGGCGGTGGTGGTGCCGTCACCGGCATTGTCGTTGGTCTTCGAGGCGACTTCGCGCAGCATCTGCGCGCCCATGTTCTCGAACTTGTCCTTGAGCTCGATTTCCTTGGCGACGGTGACGCCGTCCTTGGTGATGCGCGGCGCGCCATAGCTCTTTTCGATCACGACGTTGCGGCCCTTCGGCCCCAGAGTCACCTTCACCGCATCGGCGAGGATGTCGACGCCGCGCAGGATGCGCTCACGCGCATCGCGGCTGAATTTTACGTCCTTGGCTGCCATGATGGCTGTTCCTTAGCTTGAATGTTCACGAATGTTCGCGGTGGCCATGGACAGGCCGCCGCGCGAAATCAGCCGACGATCCCCAGGATGTCGGATTCCTTCATGATCAGCAGGTCTTCGCCGTTCAGCTTGACCTCGGTGCCCGACCATTTGCCGAACAGGATCTTGTCGCCCGCCTTGACGTCGAGCGGCGTGATCTTGCCGGTTTCGTCCTTGGCCCCGGCGCCGGCGGCGATCACTTCGCCTTCCTGCGGCTTTTCCTTGGCGGTGTCCGGGATGATGATACCGCCCGCGGTCTTTTCGTCGGCCTCGATGCGGCGGACGAGAACGCGGTCGTGCAACGGACGAAAGTTCATTGCTGATAGCCCTCTTCTACTAGTTGGATGTGGCTTGGCACTCG
>JAFEEZ010000293.1 GCA_018240825.1 Pseudomonadota bacterium
CCTTGGGATACTCTTCGGGCGGAAACCATTGTTGCCGTTCCGGACGGTCTTTCACCAGGGTGCTTGGATCTACCCCCCAGGATACGAGCAACTTGCCTGTGCACTCTGTCAACGCGTCCAATACCGGCGCCAAATTGCCAGTAGCGAACGAGAATACCTGTTGGCCCGTGGCGATCGTGATGCCAGTAGATCGCGCGGCTTCGCTCAGCGAGGCGTCATCGGTAACACCAAGTTCGTATAAACGACGCGTTCCAGAAACCCAACTGAACAGGCTGACCTGCGTTTCACGTCTAGATGGCAGGAAAGTCATCTTGGCGTTGCCCACGATTGGACCGCGTCCGCCTTTCGCCGGAGCCAAGACGAGAAAGGTACGCTTGTCGGCGGTCAGCGAGAACATCGGCGTCAACGCGAGGCCGACATCCGCCGGCGAAACGCCGAACGTGCGCGAAGCGATGCAGTTATGCGGTTGGTAATCGACCACCCATTTGCCCGATGGCGTCAGTGGCACTGTCGTGGCTGCAATAGCCACTGTCATCAAGCCTATCTCTCTCGCCCCTCATCCAAAAACGCGGCCACGTCGGCCAGATCGACCGAATGATCGACAAACGTCCGCCCGATCCCGCGCGTGAGCAGGAAGGGCAGGGCGCCGGTGTCCATCTTCTTGTCGTGGCGCATATGATCGACCAATGTCGCACCGCTAGCAGTGACGCCAGCTGCTGTGGCGCTATCGGGCAAGCCGACCGCGCGAAGATGTGCGGTGACGCGTTCGGCATCCTGCGTCGGACAGAGACCACGCCGCGCCGAATAGGCGAAGGCAAGCGCCATGCCCGCAGCCACAGCCTCGCCGTGAAGCAGCTTGTCCGAGAAGCCGGCCTCAGCCTCGAGCGCATGTCCGAACGTGTGACCAAGATTGAGCAACGCACGTTTACCGGCGGTCTCGCGCTCGTCCTCCGCGACGATCCGCGCCTTGGCCGCGACCGAATGCGCGATCGCGCATTCGCGCGCCGCCGGGTCTCCTGCCAGCAGCTTTGCGCCATTCGCTTCACACCATTCGAAGAAGGCGCAGTCGTCGATCAACCCGTATTTGACCACTTCGGCATAGCCCGCGCGTTGCTCGCGCGCTGGGAGCGTGTCGAGCACATCGGGATCGACCAGCACCAGGGACGGCTGGTGAAACGCGCCGATCAGATTCTTGCCCGCTTTGGTGTTGATCGCGGTCTTGCCGCCGACCGAACTGTCGACCTGCGCGAGCAGCGTCGTCGGCACCTGCACGAATCCGCAGCCGCGTTTCACGATCGAGCAGGCGAAACCGGCCAAGTCGCCTACCACCCCTCCGCCAAGCGCGATCACGTGGTCGCCGCGCTCTACGCCGTGCCCAAGCAGGCGGTCCGTCAACACTTCCAATTGTGTCCAGCTCTTCGTGTTTTCGCCAGCCGGCATCACGATCGCTTCGCTTGCGATTCCCGCGGCGGCGAGCGCGTCCCGCAGCGTCGCAAGATGCGGCGCGACGTTGGCGTCGCTGACGATCGCCATCGGCCGTCCCCGCGCCAACGGCGCCAGTCGTTCCGCGGCTCGGCTGAGCAGGCCGCGCTCGATCACGACGTCGTAGCTTCGGCTGCCCAGGGCGACGGGAACGATCGTCATGCTTTCAAAGCCCTCAGAATGGCGGCGACCGCCGATTCGTGCGGAGCCTGGTCGCTGGGAATATGGATCGGGGCCTGCGCATAGATCGGATTGCGCGCCACCGCCAATTCGCCAAGCACGGTCGCCGGATCCCTGTCGCGCAGGAGTGGTCTGGTGTTCCGTCGGCGGACGCGGTCGGCCAGAACATGGACCGGCGCGTCGAGCCATATCGCGATCGCGTGGTTGAGAATCAGCGCTCTGGTTTCGGCGTTGATGAAGGCGCCGCCGCCGGTCGCAATGACTCGCGGCTGGCCATCGACCAACCGGGCGATCACGCGCCGCTCTCCGTCGCGAAAATAGGGCTCGCCAAACTTTTCGAAGATTTCTCCGATTGTCATGCCGGCCGCGGCTTCGATTTCGTGATCGGCGTCGACGAACGGCACGCCGAGCCGCGTCGCGAGCCGCCGTCCGACCGTCGATTTGCCGACGCCCATCAATCCCACGAGCACGATCGGCTTGCCGGTCCAGCGTGCGGGAGAAGGGGTGCTTTGCAACATGGCGTTGGCGCTATACAGCGCAGCGGACGGCCGGACACTAGCTATCGTCCGGGCGGCAGGATGTCGAATGAGAGTATGTATCGCATGTCGCGGATGATGTTGGTGCTGATCGTGGCGGTGCTGGTGCTGGTCGGCGGAATGATCCTTCTGTCGTCGCGCGCGCATGAAAAGCAGCCGACGCGCGTTGAAAAGGCCGTGTCGCTTGGCAACCTTGCGGGTTAAATCGGGCATTTCGGCGTTCGCGCTGCTGGCGATCGGCGGGGCGGCGATCGCGCAGCAAAAGCCCGAATCGATCCTGCCGCCGGGGTTCGACCAGTCGCCGGCGCCCGCGCCGCGGCCGGCGCCGACCCGCGCTCAGCCGACGCCGGCGTCGCCAGCCACCCCCGTCCCGGGTGGCGCAAACGCGCCGCCGGGCGCAGCGGCGCCGGCCACGCCGCCCTCGGCCGCAGCGCCTACTCCGGCGGCAGCGCCGACCGACCCTGTCACCGGTCTGCCGATCGGGCCGGCGTTCGGGTCGGTGCATTATCCTTTGCCCGAATCGTCGCGGCGCTCGCTCGACCGGGTGGGCATCGCGCCCGCTGACGGGGTGATGAATCCCGCGGCCTTCGGGAACGCCGACGGGCAGTATATCGAATCGCTGATGCGCAATACGCAGGCGCCGATCGCGTCGCGCTGGGTGTCGATCGCGCTTCGCCGCCTGTTAGCGCAACCGCTCGACACGCCGCGCAACGTAAACGGCGCCGATTTCGCCGCCGAACGCGCGTTCCTGTTGCTTCGCATGGGCGAATCGGTGCTCGGCCGCGCGATCGTGCAATCGGTCGATCCGGAAAATTACACGCCCAAGCTGTATCAGGTCGCGATGCAGGCCGCGCTGGCGACCGGTGACGTCGGCGCGATGTGTCCGCTGGCGACCGAAGCGGTGAAAGTTTCGGACGAGCCTGCCTGGAAACTGGGCCGCGCAATGTGCGCCAGCCTGTCGTCCTCGCCGGGTCAGGCGAAACAGTTGATGCAGCAGGCGTCGCGCGTTGCGACGGGGGTCGATTTGCTGCTCGCACAGAAGATTGCGGGCAAGGGTGCGAACAAGGCCGACATCACGATCGAATGGGGCGGCGTCTCCAACCTCAATAGTTGGCGCTTCGGCCTCGCGACCGCCGCCGGCGAAGACATTCCCGATCAGTTGTTCAATGGCGCCGGCGTGCAGATGAAATATTGGCGGGCGCTATCGCCGCAACTCGTCGCATACAAGCGCGCGCAATATGCCGAGCTTGCCGCCGCGCAGGGTGTGCTGTCGAATGCCGCGCTGGTCGATCTCTACGGGCTGGTCGATGCCGGCGACGACACCAACACGCCGGCAAACGCGATCGCCAGCGACCTGACCACGGCTTACACCGCGTCGAGTCGCGATGGACGGCTCGGCGCCCTGCGCAGCTTGTGGAAAAGCACCGACGCCGACGAGCCGGCGCATTACGGCCGGCTGGTGCTGACGGCGAAGGCCGCGGCGCGCATCCCGGTGGCGGCGTCGACCGATGGCAGCGATGATCTGATCGCATCGATGCTGAGCGCCGGGATGGACGGGTCGGCGCTGCGTTGGCGCAGCACGGTCGCGCGCGGCAGTCTTGGCTGGGCCCTGCTTGCGCTGGCCGACCCTTCGGCGACTGCGCGCTACGCCGCCAGCGATGTCGGCTCGTTTTCGGCGAACGCGGCCAAACAGAAGATGTTCGCCGCCGGATTGGCTGGGCTCGGCCGGCTCGACGCGAACGCTGCGCAAAGCAGCGGCGTCGACATCGCGGGCGAGAACACATGGACTCGCGCGATCGACCGCGCCGCCGCCGAAGGACGTCCTGGCGAAGTGCTGGTGTTGAGCGCGGTGGGAATGCAGACAGCCGACTGGCGGGGCGTGTCGCCCCAGGCGGTGTTTCACATCGTCAACGCACTGCGTGCGGTGGGCTTGAGCGGCTGGGCGCGAATGGTCGCGGCGGAAGCCGTGACGCGGGCGTGACCGCGCAAACGACGCTGGACGACCGTGCGCTGATCGAGCGCTTCCTCGAGATGCTGGCGGCCGAAGCGGGCGCTGCGAAGAACACGCTGGCCGCCTATGCCAGCGACTTGCGACTGGCGTCCGATGCGTTGGGTGGTGCGCTCGCGGCGGCGACGCCCAGGGCGCTTGCTCGGCTGGGCGACGGTTGGGCCGGTCTGTCGCGGCCGACCGTTGCGCGTAAATCCGCCGCCCTTCGGCGCTTCTTCGCCTTTCTCGCCGACGAAGGGCATCGCGCCGACGATCCCGGCGCCGCCTTGCCGCGTCCCGGCGCGCGGCGCGCCTTGCCCAAGGTGCTGAGCCATCGCGATGTCGACCGTCTGTTCGCCGCCATCGCCGAGCGGCTAGCGCGTCAACCGCCCGATCCGGGCGGCCTTCGGCTCGCTGCGTTGGTCGAACTGCTCTATGGATCGGGGCTGCGCGCCACCGAACTGGTGTCGTTGCCGCGCAACGCGATCCAGCTGGACAAGCCGTATATCATCCTCAAGGGAAAGGGTGGCCGCGAAC
>JAFEEZ010000294.1 GCA_018240825.1 Pseudomonadota bacterium
AGATACAGCCGCCATCCGCTCAGCAGGCTGATGCTCGCCGCCAGCCCGATCATCCCGACCGCGTCCATGCGGCGGGCCTAACAGCCTATCCCGTGCGCGTCACTCGGCCGGTTGAAGCGTGGGATAATCCGTGTAGCCCTCCGGCCCCGCCGTGTACCAAGTCCGGAAATTGTCGGGCGCCAGTTCGGCCCCGGTGCGGAAGCGTTCGACCAGGTCGGGGTTCGAAATGAACTTGCGCCCGAACGAAATGCCATCGGCGAGCCCGCTCGCGACGTCGGCTTGCGCCGCCTCCAGCGTATAATCCTGGTTGAGGATCAGCGGACCGGTAAAGACCTCGCGGATCTTCGGGCTCAGCTTGGGCGCCTCGGTCGCGCCGAACGTGCCGGTCGGCGACAGCTCGCGCAGCTCCAGAAACGCGATGCCGAGGTCGTTGAGCGCCTTCGCGGCGGGGACGAACACGGCTTCCGGGTTGCTATCGTCCGCCCCTTGCGTCTCGCCGTTGGGCGACAGCCGAATCGCGGTGCGGCCCGCACCCAACTCCGCGATCACCGCCGCCGCCGCTTCCCGCATGAAGCGGATGCGGTTCTCCGGCGACCCGCCGTAATCGTCGTCGCGCAGATTGGTGTTGTCGCGCAGGAATTGGTCGATCAGGTAGCCGTTCGCGCCGTGCAGCTGCACCCCGTCGAACCCCGCGGCGATCGCGGCGCGTGCGGCGGTGGCGTAATCCTCGATCGCCTGCTTGATGTCGTCGAGCGTCGCCGCCCGCGCCTCGGCATAGGGGTTTTCCGGTTTGTGATACGGCGCTCGCGTCGCCGACGACGACAGCGGAGTCAGCCCCGTCACGTCGGGCCGCGCCAGCCGCCCCATGTGCCAGATCTGCGCGACGATCGTGCCGCCTGCCCGGTGCACCGCCTCGGTCACCGGCTTCCACGCCTCGACCTGGGCCCGGGTCCAAAGCCCCGGCGCGTTGGGCCAGCCAAGCCCGAGCCGGCTCACGCCCGTGCCTTCGGTGATGATTACCCCCGCGCCGGCGCGCTGGGTATAGTAATCGATCATGATGTCGGTCGGCACATGCTCGTTCGTCGAGCGGCCGCGCGTCAGCGGCGCCATCAGGATGCGGTTTCTGGCGTGGATGTCGCCGAGCTGGATGGGGTCGAACAGCGTGGGCAAGCGAGCCTCCCTTTGTAAATGACGCCGCGGAGATAGGTGTTATGGGGCGGCATGCACCAGCAGGCCGAGCCAAGAAAAGCTTCCACCGGCAAAAGCGTGGCCGCGCATCCGCTGGCGTTCGCCGCGCTGGTCGCCGCCAACGTCCTGCTCGCGTTCGGGCCGGTGTTCGTGCGGATGACCGATGTCGGGCCGGTCGCCGCCGGGTTCTGGCGGATCGCGCTCGCGGCGCCGATCCTGCTCGCGGCGGCGTTGGGCAGCGGCTGGCGGCCGGCGGGGTTGAGTCGTGGCGTTTGGGTCGCGCTCGCGGTCGGCGGGCTGTGCTTCGCGCTCGACCTGGCGAGCTGGCATCTCGGCATCCGGAAGACCCTGCTCGCCAACGCCACGTTGTTCGGCAACTCGGCGACCTTGTTCTTTCCGGTCTACGGATTCCTCAATGCCCGCGCCTGGCCATCCCGGACGCAAGGGTTCGCCCTGCTGCTGGCGTTGCTGGGCGCCGGAATGTTGATGGGCCGGTCGTTTCAGATGCGCGCCGATCAATTCTATGGCGACCTGCTGTGCCTGACCGCGGGCATCCTCTACACAGTCTATTTCGCAGCGATGGCGAAGGCGCGCGACACGATGGCGCCCGTGCCCGCTCTCGCGATGTCGACGCTGGCGAGCCTGCTGCCATTGCTGATCTTCGCCTGGGCGCTGGGGGAAAAGATCATGCCGACCGATTGGTGGACGCTGATCGGCCTCGCGCTGGCGAGCCAGGTGTTCGGGCAGGGGCTGATGACCTTTGCGCTCGGCCAGCTTTCCCCAATGGTGATCGGGATCGGGCTGCTCACCCAGCCGGTGATCGCTGCGACCGTCGGCTGGATCTGGTATAACGAGAGGCTCGACGGCTGGGACCTGCTCGGCGCGGGTGCGGTGGCGGTCGCGCTGGTGATCGTGCGACGCGATCGCAAGGACATCGCGCCGCTTGCCCCCGAAGGCACGGTGAAGGCATAAGCAGGCCATGAGCCTCCCCGACGATCCGACCATTCCCGAAATTCGTGCGGCGCTGGCGCCGCTGGTCGCTGACAATGCCGCGTTCGACGGGTGGAAGGCCGCGGCGCGCGACATGGCGGCGGATACGCTCGGCGTGGATCGTGACGTCGCATTGCTCGCGTTGCCCGATGCGGCGGCGATGATCGATGCGTGGTTCGCATACATCGACGCCGGCATGGCCGAGGCTCTGCCGCCGGAAAGGCTCGCGCCGATGAAGGTGCGCGAGAAGATCACCGCTTTGGTCGAGGTCCGACTCGATTTGCTCGCCGCGCACCGCGAGACATTGCGCCGCGCGCTCGCCATCCTCGCCATGCCGCGAAACCTCGCACACGGCGCCAAGCTCGGCTGGCGCGCCGCCGACGCGATGTGGCGCGCCGCGGGCGACGCCGCGACCGATTACAACCACTACACCAAACGTGCGATGCTGGGCGCGGTCTACGCCGCGACGATCACCGTGTTCCTCGACGACGAGAGCGACGGCCAGGCCGATACGCGCGCCTTTCTCGCGCGGCGGATCGCGGGGATCATGACGTTCGAAAGGGCGAAAGGCCAATTCCTCGCCCGCACCAGCCACCGGCCCAGCCTGTCGCGCTTCATCGGACGGCTGCGCTATCCGGCGATTTAATTCGTTATTGATAATCAATCGCAGTTGGCCTAGCTGACTGCCATGGCGACTCCGCTCAGCCTCGAACAGCTGCCCCGGCGCACCCACGCAACCGTGGCCGATATCGCCTGGGACCAGCTCGCCGCGCCCGAAGCGCGCCGGTTGCGCGAGCTGGGGTTCGACGAAGGCGTCGGGGTCGAAGTTTTGCACCGCGCCCGGCTCGGCGGTGGGCCGATCGCGTGCCGGATCGGGCGGATGACCGTGGCTCTCCGCCGCCGCGTCGCCGGCGCGGTTCACGTGTCGCTCGTCCAGCCAGCCGAGTAGGATGCATCCCGCCCCGCTGGTTGCGCTGGTCGGCAACCCCAACGCCGGCAAGAGCGCGCTGTTCAATGCGCTGACCGGTGCGCGGCAAAAGGTGGGCAATTATCCAGGCGTCACCGTCGAGCGTCATGCCGGACGGATGACGCTAGCCGACGGACGCCCGGTCGAACTGCTCGACCTGCCCGGCGCCTACAGCCTCGAACCGTCGAGCCCCGACGAGCGCGTCACGCGCGACGTCGTGACGGGCGCGCAGGCGGGCGAGCGATTGCCCGACGCGATCGTCGTGGTGGCCGATGCGTCGAACCTCGACAATCATCTGCGTTTTACGCTCCAGCTGATCGCGCTTGGGCTGCCGGTGGTCGTCGCACTCAACATGATCGACCTGGCCGAGCGCGACGGGCTCAAACTGGATCCTGCGGCGCTCGAACGCGAACTCGGCGTTCCTGTCGTTCCGACCGTCGCGGTCAGGAAGCGCGGGATCGACGAACTCAAGGACGCCCTCGACGCGCTCGTCAGCCCCGGCGCGGTGGCGCTCCGCCGCAGCGGCCCGACGATTCACGCGGACATCGTCACGCTTCAGCGCCGCGCGCGCCAGATTGCGGTCGCGGCGACCGTATCGGAGACGCCAGCACGGCGCTGGACTCACGCGTTTGACGCGATCGCGCTGCACCCGGTGCTCGGCGTCGGCCTGTTGTTGATCGTGTTGTTCGCGATGTTCCAAGCGGTGTTCTTCGCCGGCGCCGCGCCCGCCGATGCGATCGACGCCGGGTTCGCATGGGCAGAGGCGCAAGTTACCACGACAATGCCTGACACCGTCCTCCGCTCGCTCATCACCGACGGCCTGATCGCCGGAGTCGGCGCAGTCGTCGTGTTCCTGCCCCAGATTCTGATCCTGTTCTTCTTCATCCTGATCCTCGAAGCGTCCGGCTATATGGTTCGCGCCGCGTTCCTGATGGATCGCGTGATGGCGAGCGCCGGGCTGTCGGGTCGCGCATTCATTCCGCTGCTGTCGAGCTTCGCGTGCGCGGTCCCGGGCATCATGGCGACGCGGACGATCGACGACGAGAAGGACCGGTTGACGACGATCCTGATCGCGCCACTGATGACCTGTTCGGCGCGGCTGCCGGTCTACACGCTGATCATCGGCGCGCTGGTCCCCAACAAGCTGATCGGCGGACTGCTCGGCTTGCAAGGGCTGGTGATGTTCGGGCTCTACGTGATGGGCGTCGTCGGCGCGTTCTTCGCCGCGCTCGTCCTGCGCCGCACCGTCACAAAAGGGGCGTCGTCGGGCTTCATGATGGAGATGCCCAAATACCAGATGCCCATTTGGCGCGATATCGCGCTCGGGCTATGGACGCGCGTCGAAATCTTCCTGAAGCGCGCCGGCACGATCATCGCGACGACGACGGTGGTGCTGTGGGCCTTGCTTGCCTTCCCGCAGGCGCCGAGGGATTCGCCGGTCAGTCAGGTCAACTACTCGGTCGCAGGGCGCATCGCCAACGGGCTGGAGCCGGTGTTCCGGCCGATCGGGTTCAACCGCGATATCGTCCTTGCGTTGATCCCGGCGATGGCGGCGCGCGAAGTCGCGGTCGCGGCGATCGCGACGACTTATGCGATCGAGGCGCCCGAAGGCGATGCCGGCGATCAGGCAATGAAGGACAAGCTTCGCGCCAACTGGAGCCTCGCGACCGCGCTCGCCTTCCTGATGTGGTTCGTCTTCGCGCCGCAATGCATCTCCACCATCGCGGTCACCCGGCGCGAAACCAACGGATGGAAATGGCCGGCCTTCATGGTTGGCTATCTGTTCGCCCTCGCCTACATCATGGCGGGAATCACATATTGGCTGGCGACGCTCGCCGGCCTCTAGGCAAGGGCGAACACATGGCGGGCAGCGTCAACAAGGTTATTCTCGTCGGCAACCTGGGGCGCGACCCTGAAAGCCGGTCGTTCCAGAATGGCGGCAAGGTCGTCGAGTTGCGCATCGCCACCACCGATTCGTGGAAGGACCGCAACACCGGCGAGAAGAAAGAGCGCACCGAATGGCACACGGTGAAGCTGTTCAGCGAGGGCCTCGCCAATGTCGCCGAGCGGTACCTGCGCAAGGGTTCGAAGGTTTATATCGAGGGCGCGCTCCAGACGCGCAAATGGCAGGATCAACAGGGCCAGGACCGTTATTCGACCGAGATCGTCTGCCAGGGATTCGACGCCAAGATGGTGATGCTCGACAATCCAGGTAGCGGCGGCGGCGATCGCGGCGACGTGTCCAGCGGACGCGACGACTTCGCGGGCGCGTCGAGCGGTGGCGGCAAGGGCGGTTTCGGCGGCGGCTATTCGGACGATCTCGACGACGACGTACCGTTCTGATTCGGGAGCGAAGTCCTTTCCCGTCGGTTGATCCAGCATGACTAGTTCACCGACACGCATTGCCGCCGGCTGGAAGGTCGACGAGGCGGCCCGCGCGGCCGTTATCGCGGCGTATGAACTGGAGGCGCTGCGCGATACCGCGGCGCTCAGGAAGATCGCCGATTTCGCCGCCGCGTTGTGCGGTTGCCCGGTATCGCTAATCAGCCTGGTGGAGGAAACGCGCCAGACCTTTATCGCGCGACGGCTTTGATGCGACCGAAACACCGCGCAAGGCGTCCTTGTGCGCGCACGCAATGCTTGGCGACGCGATCCTGGTCGTGCCCGACGCGACCGCCGACCCGCGCTTCGCCGACAACGCGCTGGTGACCGGCGAGGAAAACGTCCGCTTTTACGCCGGCGCACCGCTCGTCAATGAAGACGGCATACCGTTGGGCGCGCTGTGCGTGATCGATACGGCCCCCCACCCGGATGGCCTGAACGACCTTCAGCGCCAGGGGCTCGAAACGCTCGCCGACAATGTCATGGCGCGCCTCCGCGGCAATCGCGACACCGCCGCCTGGCGCACCGCCGAAAGCGATGCGCGGCGCGCGCTCAACGACAGCGAATACCGGTTCCGCACACTCGCCGACACCATGCCGCAGATGGTGTGGTCGGCGCTGCCCGACGGCTATCACGATTATTACAACGCCCGCTGGTACGATTTCACCGGCGTGCCCGAAGGATCGACCGATGGCGAGGGCTGGAACGGCATGTTCCATCCCGACGACCGGGAACGCGCCTGGGCGCGATGGCGGGAATCGCTGACCAGCGGCGACCCTTACGAGATCGAATACCGCCTGCGCTACCGCGACGGCACCTATCGCTGGGTGCTCGGCCGCGCGCTGCCGATCCGCGACGGCGCGGACAGGATCGTCCGCTGGTTCGGCACCTGCACCGACATTCACGAACAGAAGCTGGCGCTCGAGGAACGCGAAGTGATCAGCCAGGAGCTGAGTCACCGCATCAAGAACATCTTCTCGGTGGTGTCGGGGCTTGTCGCTTTCTCCGCGCGCGCGCATCCGGAGTTTCGCGATATCGCCGCTGACCTGCGCGACCGCATCACCGCGCTCGGCCGCGCACACGATTTCGTGCGCCCCCATGGCGCCGCCTCGGCGCCCGCGGTGCGGCCCAACAGCCTGTCGGGACTGCTCGGCGAGTTGTTCGAGCCTTATCAGATCGCCGGCAAGGCGCGCGTGGCGGTATCGGGCGACGATGTTGCAATCGACGACCGGTCGGCAACGCCACTCGCACTGCTGTTTCACGAACTCGCGACCAACGCGACCAAATACGGCGCGCTATCGGCGCCCGACGGCTGGGTTGCAGTTACCATGAACCGCGACGGCGAGGACGTGACGCTCGACTGGCGCGAGCTAGGCGGGCCGCCCGCGATGCCGCCCGACGGCCAGGGATTCGGCATGCAACTGATGGAGTTGAGCGCGGTGCGTCAACTCGGCGGCACGGTCGCGCGCGACTGGAAAGCCGAAGGGCTGGACGTGAAGGTCAGGGTGCCGCTGGCCGCGTTCACGCGTCGCTGACGCTGCGGTCAAGCAGCACCAGGTCGTCATTGGCCGCGGGCGGATGCTCCCGTCCGGCGGCGAGCGCGGCCGCAGCAAGAATCGCACGCTCGCTGAACGGCTTGCGGATATAGCCGAGTGCGGCGCATGGCCGGCCGATCTGGCCGGGGTTGGCGGTGACGAACACGACCTTGACGCCGTGCTCGCGCGCCAGCGTCGCGGCGATGTCGGGTCCGGTTGGGCCGTCGCGCAGGTTGATGTCGACGAACGCGAATTCGGCCTCGGCTCCGGCGGCCAACGCGGCCTGACGATCGGCCGCGATCGCCGTAACCTGATAGCCGGCGTCAGTCAGAATCCGTTCGAGATCGAGCGCGACAAAGATCTCATCTTCGACGATCAGGGCAGTAGGCACGGCAGGTTAATCCAAATCAACGTCGGGCCAGAACTCGACTAGCCTCGATTCGGTTCCGACCGAATGGAGTCCGCAACGAAATCGAGCGCGGCCATTGTGGTTTTCATGTCACGACTCATCGGCGCAGCTGGAACACCGCGTGCTCCGCGAGCAGATTCGCCATCAGATCGCTCGTCCGCTTGTCGCCTGACAGGAACCAAGCGCCATCGACCGTAATCCCGCGCTCCTTCACCAGCGCGCGGAAATCGTCGATCGTGACATGATGGATATTGGGCGTCGCGTACCACGCCACTGGCAACAGCCGCGTAACCGGCATCCTTCCGCCCCATAAAAGCGACGCGCGCACGCGCCAATGAGCGAAATTGGGGAACGAGACGAACGCGCGGCGGCCGATCCGCAGCAGATGTTCGAGCACCATGTCGGGCGCGCGGGTCGTCTGTAGCGTCTGGCTCAGGATCGCATAGTCGAAGCTTTGGTCAGGGTACCCCGCAAGGTCGACATCTGCATCGCCTTGCACCACCGACAACCCTTTCGCGACCGCGCTGGCGACGTCGCCCGGATCGAGTTCGAGCCCACGCGCGTCGCACCCTAGCGTGTCGCGCAACGCCGCCATCAACGCGCCGTCACCGCATCCGATATCGAGCACGCGCGCGCCTTGCGCGACGTTGGCGGCGATCACCGCGAGGTCGGGGCGAAGGCTCACATTGTTTCCTCCGTTCGTGTCGAGCGAAGTCGAGACACGCTGGCCAGGGAAAGCGCTTCTCGACTGCGCTCGAAGCGAACGCCCATAATCATGCCGCCCTCAGGAAACCGTCGACCACCCGGTTCAGTTCGGGCGAGTCGAGCAGGAAGGCGTCGTGGCCGAACGGCGATTTCAGCTCGACGAAGCTGACCGCCGCGCCCGCCGCGTTGAGCGCGTGGACGATGATCCGCGATTCGGCGGTCGGATAGAGCCAGTCGGTGTCGAAGCTGACCAGGGCAAAGCGCGTG
Source organism: Pseudomonadota bacterium (assembly GCA_018240825.1). Classification (GTDB taxonomy): domain Bacteria; phylum Pseudomonadota; class Alphaproteobacteria; order Sphingomonadales; family Sphingomonadaceae; genus Sphingomonas. Next base: position 8,444 of record JAFEEZ010000294.1, read on the forward strand.
CCCGTGCCCTTGAACGCATTGGCGAGCAGGCCGCCATGCTCCTCGGCGAGGTCGAAATAGTCCATCGCCCGGGTGATGTAGAGGTAGGAATTCGCATCGAACCGGTCAGTGAAGCTCAGCCCCTGATGCCGGAGATAGCTTTC
>JAFEEZ010000295.1 GCA_018240825.1 Pseudomonadota bacterium
AATCAGATCGTCGAAATCGAGCTGGGCGCTGGCGCGCTTGTGGTCGCGATAGCGTTGCAGGATCGGACGCGCTTCGTCGATCAGCGCGGCCAGGGCATGGCCGGCGACGGCCTGCGCCAACGCGACCCAAGCGTCGCAACAGGCGGTGTAGTGGGTCTCGGCTGCGTCGTTCAGCCGGTCGCCATCGGCCTTGGAGAGACCGGCCTGTTTGGCCGTGGCGGCCCATTTGCCCTTCTTGCGGTAGGAGGCGAAAGTGCCGGTCTTTGTACAAAGATCCGGGTGGGGCCGCGCGGTCAGGAGCCGAACGAGGCCCGCGGGCGTCGCGGGATCGGGACCGTTCGCCACGGCGGTCGCCATTTCGGCCAGCCGATCGACGATCGTCACCGTTTCCGGCTCGGCCGCCGCCGTGCCATCCATGAAGTTCGCGAAATCCGCCGTGGCCTGCCGGAACGCCGTGAGGTGGCCGCCAAGTGGAGAGACGGGCGGGGCCGTGAGCGTGGGGCGACGGCGGATGTTCTCGGCGATCTTATGGATTAGCGCCACGGTCTCGCCAGGGCTGTGCAGCACCAGCTCGGCCAGGATACCGCCCTGACCGCCGGACAGGCGTTCGCGCAGCCAGCCATCGACAATCTCAAGGAAGGTGAGGTCGGCTTGGTTGCGATCCATGACGCCGGCGCCGGGATCGATGTCGGCCTCCGCCGGATAGGGTTTGATCAGGCGCTGGCAGAAGCCGTGGATGGTCGAGCAGGTGATTTCGTCGATCGCGGCGCTGGCGGCGGCGAGATTGTCGCGATGGGTCTGTGACAGCCCATCGGGCAGCGCCACGCGCAGCTCGGTCGCGATCGTGCCGGCCGAGAGATCGGCGACGAACTCGCGGACACGCGACAGCAACTCGCTCGCGGCGAGTTCGGTGAAGGTGACGGCGGCGATGGAGCGCGGCGCGACGCCTTCGGCCAGCATGGCGGCGATGCGGCCGGCCATGACGGCGGTCTTGCCCGAACCCGCGCCGGCCTCGACCAGGATCGAGCGATCATGGAGGCTGATCGCATTGCGGCGCGCGCCGTCGTCCTTCAGCACCTTGGACACGCTGCTCATCATTCCGCCTCCCAGACCTGAGCGACTTCGCCAAGCCGCTCCGTGGCGGCCGGCATTTTGCGTTTGCAATAGGTGGCGCTGGCGTTGGCCGGCAGGGCGAAGGCGAGGTCGTCATAGTCGCCGCCGGTATCCGGGCCAGGCAGGGCCGCGCCTTCGGCAAGACTCGACCGTGCCGCGCGCAGATAACCCGTGATCTCCTCGAGCACGGCCTCGGGATCGTCGAGCTGGAGATCGACGGGCTCGCGCGGGTAGAGCAGCGAGGCGCTGATGGCGACGTCGTCGCCGAGGAGCGCCTTCACCGCGAAGGCATAGAGACAGCGCTGAAGCTCTCGTCCGCCATTGAGGCGGATGTCGCCGCGCGGCGGCCGTCCGGTCTTATAGTCCCGCACGAGGGCGCGCTTGCCGTCGCCCGAGATGTCGAGCCGGTCGATATAGCCGGCGATGTTGAAGCCCGTGTCGGGAATCGTGACCGGCGCGCTCGCATCCCAGGGCGTTTCCGCGTCGGATTTCGGCTCCAAGCCGCCGAAGGGCACCTCTCCGTAGGAGCGTGCGCCCGGCAGGACATCATCACCATAGGACAAGGCGCGGCCCGCCATCACGCGGGCGTCGTCGATCGTGCGGCTCCAGATGATGGCCGGCGGAACCGGACGCTCACTTTCCCAATCGGCGGCGACGGCTTGCGCGGCCCGCGCCACCGCGGCTTCGATGGTCTCGGCGTTGGCGGAGGCGAGACCGTCTCCGGTTTCGAGGTCGCGCAAGGCGCGGTCGAGAACCAAGTGAACGAGATCGCCGATCCCGAGCGCGTCGAGCACGAGTGGTTCGGCGCTGCTCTGCGGCTCACGCCATCCGAAGGCATAGACCCACACGAAACTCAGCGGATTGCGCAGCAGGCGACGCAGCGAGCTGGCCGACTGGGTGCGGCCGAGGATGGCGAGAACGAGCGGATGATCCGCCCGCACGAGCCCGTCATGGGGAGTGATCTCGGCCTGCCGCCAGTCGCGCCAGCAGCCCTGCGCGCCGACCGCTTGCGGATCGGCGGCGAACTCCTGGGGCCGGGCCATGAGGCGGTCTGTTTCGCTGAAAGCGTGCGCCGGCGTCGCGTTGCGGCGCAGATAGGTTTCGTCGCCACGCCCGGCGAGCAGAGGGCTGCGACCCAGGAGACGCCCGTCGCTGTCGCGCCGGGCGCGCGACAGAACGACGGTGTCGGCCGTCGTGGCGAGGATCGTCTCGAAGTCGCGGCGGTCGGCGAGGTTGACCGGCAGCGGGTCGAGCACCTGGGTCGGGATGATATGGCCCGGGATCAGCCGGTCCTCGGCGATCCCGCGCGGCCAGCGCGAGGAATTAAGCCCGAGGAGCCGCACGAAGCGGCGGGGCGATGCCGCGAGCGCGCTGGCCGGCATCCAGGCGACGCAGACGCACGCTTCCAGTCCGTCGTCCTGCTTCAGGGTTTCCAGCGTGGCGTCGATCGAGGCGGCGGGGCCGGCGAGCAGAGCCTTGCGCCAGATCGCCAGCGCACGACCCTTGAGGAAGGCTTCTCCGATCTCGCTGGCGACCTCCGACCCTTTCACAAGGGTCTCGACCGCCGTGCGCAGCGCCGGAACATGGTCGGCGCCGTCGGGCCAGTCTTCCGGCGTCAGCCGGGCCAGCAGGCGGTTCCAGGCGCCCGGCGTCGACAGCGGCGCATCGGTCGGCAGGACCCGCAGCCAGCCTTCGGGCAGGGTCTCGAAAGGTCCGCTGTCCCGGCAGAGCGCCGCAAGGCGCCGCAACCGCGACTGCGACAGCCCCC
>JAFEEZ010000296.1 GCA_018240825.1 Pseudomonadota bacterium
GCCCGATGCAGGAACGCGCCTACGAGAAGCGCGGCGAGCAATATCTGCTCATCAAGTCGCCGCCCGCGTCCGGTAAAAGCCGCGCGCTCATGTTCATCGCGCTCGACAAGCTGGTCAATCAGAGCCCGAAGCAGGCGATCATCGTGGTGCCGGAGAAGAGCATCGGCTCCAGCTTCGCCGACGAACCGCTGACCCGGTTCGGATTTTGGGCCGACTGGACCGTGGCCCCCAGGTGGAACCTGTGCAACGCGCCCGGCGAGGACGGCGGCAAGGTCAACAGCGTCGGCAGCTTTCTCGGCAGCGACGATAAGGTGCTCGTCTGCACCCATGCCACGTTCCGTTTCGCGGTGGAACGGTTCGGCATTGAAGCCTTCGACGACCGGCTGATCGCGGTGGACGAGTTCCACCATGTTTCCGCCAATCCCGACAACGTGCTCGGCAAGCACCTCGGCGAGTTCATCGCCCGCGACAGGGTGCATATCGTCGCCATGACCGGCAGCTATTTCCGCGGCGATGCCGAGGCAGTGCTCGCTCCCGGCGACGAGGCGAAATTCGATACCGTCACCTACACTTACTACGAGCAGCTCAACGGCTACGAATATCTGAAGCAGCTCGACATCGGCTATTTCTTCTATTCCGGCTCCTACACCGACGACATTCTCGCGGTGCTCGACCCGGCTGAGAAGACCATCATCCACATTCCCAACGTCAATTCGCGCGAGAGCACGAAGGACAAGATCAGGGAAGTCGAGCACATCATCGAGGAGTTGGGCGACTGGCAGGGGGCCGACCCCGTCACCGGCTTCCAGCTCGTGAAAACCGAAGACGGCCGGATGCTGCGCATCGCCGACCTGGTGGACGACGACCCGTCCCGGCGCGACCGCGTTTCCGCCGCGCTGAAAGACCCGGGGCAGAAGAACAACCGCGACCATGTGGACATCATCATCGCGCTCGGAATGGCCAAGGAAGGCTTCGACTGGATTTGGTGCGAGCACGCGCTGACCGTCGGCTATCGCGCCAGCCTGACCGAAATCGTTCAGATCATCGGCCGCGCCACCCGCGACGCGCCGGGCAAGACCCGCGCCCGCTTCACGAACCTGATCGCCGAACCCGATGCGTCCGAGGCCGCCGTGACCGAAGCGGTCAACGACACCTTGAAGGCCATCGCCGCCAGCTTGCTCATGGAACAGGTGCTGGCCCCGCGCTTCAACTTCACGCCCAAGAACCCGCAGAGCGGCCCCGTGCCCGGCTTCGACTATGGCGAGGAAGGCTACCAGCCCGGCAAGTGCAATGTCGGATTCAATGGGCAGACCGGCCAGTTCCAGATCGAGATCAAGGGCCTTGTCGAGCCCAAGAGCGAGCAGGCCGCGCGCATCTGCAAGGAGGATTTAAACGAGGTGATCGCCAGCTTCGTTCAGGACAAGCCCGCGATCGAGCGCGGGCTGTTCGACAGCGAACATACCGGGGGTGAAACAGTTGCCGAGGAGCTGACCCAGCTTCGCCTGGGCAAGATCATCAAGGATAAATACCCCGAGCTGGACGAGGAGGATCAGGAGGCCGTGCGCCAGCACGCCATCGCCGCCCTCAATCTCACCCAGCAGGCCGCGCGTATCGCGCTTGGCGACGACAAGAAATCGGGCGGCGGCGACGATGGCGAGCCGAGCGTCAACACCGCGCTGATCGACGGCGTGCGCAAGTTCTCGATGGACGTGCGCGAGCTGGACATCGACCTGATCGACCGCATCAACCCGTTCCAAGAGGCCTATTCTATCCTCGCCAAGACCATGAGCGAGGAGAGCCTGAAACAGGTTGCGGCCGCCATCGCCAGCAAGCGCACCAGCCTTTCGCCCGACGAAGCCAAGGACTACGCGGTTCGCGCGGCGCGCTTCATCAAGGAGCGGGAGCGTCCGCCATCCATCACGTCGTCCGACGCGTGGGAGCGGCGGCTGGCGGAAGGCGCCGCCGCCTTCATGCGATACAAGAAAGAGGGCCGCTATGACGGATGACCTCGATCTTGATGCGCTCGCCGAAGCGCTGGCGGACTTCGCCCCGCCCGAGAAGAAGACCGGGCGCGGCCCGCGCGAAGAGCGCGTCATCGCTGGATTTGAGGAGATTCAGCAATTTGTCGAACAGCACTGCCATGCCCCGCGTCACGGCGAGGGACGCGACATCTTCGAGCGCATCTATGCCACGCGCCTGGACCGCTTGCGCATGCTGGACGATTGCCGTGCGCTTCTCGCGCCGCTGGACCATCAGGGCCTGCTTGTCGGAGGCGCGACCGAAGCGGCTCCGGTTGCCGAGGACATGGACACCGACGCGCTGCTTGCCGAGCTGGAGGGCGCTCTTGGCCCATCGGATATTTCCGAGCTTCGCCATGTCCGCACCGCTGAGGAAAAGCGGGCCGCCGAGGAAATCGCCAATCGCGAGAAATGCGAGGACTTCGAGCAATTCAAGCCGCTGTTGGAGCAGGCGAAGCGTGAGCTAAAGGAGGGCATCCGCGCGACACGTGTGATCGACAACAGCGAGAATAGCCTGGCCGAGATCAAGCCGGGCGCATTTTTCATTGTCGGCGGTCAGTTTGCCTATGTCGCCGGCGAGAGCGAAACCTTCACCACGCA
>JAFEEZ010000297.1 GCA_018240825.1 Pseudomonadota bacterium
GATGCGATTCGCGCACTCGGCCTGTAGATCAGCCGATTCGGAAACGCCTCCACGCAAGAACCGCCAGGGCGCCGGAATGATTCACCGGAGAGGAATAGGCGGCGGCGCCGAGAGGCGGGACTCCTGTCCACCAATCGCCGCCGCGGAGGGGAGTTATTCGTCTCGCGCTTTCGGCGTCGCGGAACTCTGGGCGCCCGGGCCGGCGCTGCCGAGAAACGTCGCAGGCGGGACGAAGAACAACGTGCCCGTCACTGCACGGCTGAAATCGAGCAGACGGTCGTAATTGCCTGGCGGATCGCCGACGAACATGTTGCGGAGCATCCGCTCTGTCCGCGTCGGGGATCGGGCGTAACCGATGAAATAGGTGCCGAATTCGCCCTTTCCGATCGACCCGAACGGCATGTTGTCGCGCACGATCTTGAGCTCCTCGCCGTCTTCGCCGGTGATCGAGGTCAGCACGTTGTGGGCATAGGACGTTTTCATCGAATCCTCCAACTCGATGTCCGACAGCTTGTGGCGGCCGATGATCGCTTCCTGCCGTTCGACCGGCAGGGCGTTCCAGCCGTCGAGGTCGTGCAGATATTTCTGGACGATCACGTAGCTGCCGCCGGCGAACGCGGCGTCCTCGTCGCCGATGAGTACGGCGTCGAGGCTATCCTGACCGACGGGATTCTCTGTGCCGTCGACGAAACCGATCATGTCGCGCTGGTCGAAGAATTTGAAGCCGTGCGTCTCGTCGACGATCGTCACCGCGCCATCGAGCCGCCTGATGATCTGCATCGCCAGTTCGAAGCAGAGATCCATGTCGCGCGCGCGGATGTGAAAGAGGATGTCGCCCGGCGTCGCCATTGCGCGATGACTGCCCCCGATCTCCTGAAAGGGGTGCAGTTCGCGGGGCCGCGGCGCGCCGAACAGCCGGTCCCACGCATCCGACCCGAAGCCCATGATGCACGACAGTCCGCCGTCAAGGTTGCGAAACCCGACGGCGCGCACGAACCCCGCCAGGTCGCCACACATGGCGCGGACTGCCGCCAGCGCGTCTTCGCCGTCGTTGACAGTCGCGACGAGGAATATCGCAGCGCGCGACAGTTTGGCGGCAACGGCCTGGCTCTCGGTGTTCATCCGCGGCTCCCGTTAGAGACATTGCGGATCGCTGCGACGCTATGCGGCCGGACTCAACGATGCGCGCCACAGTGTAAACGCAGCGGCAGAACGCTTGTCAAACGACCTTCCGAACGGGATTGGCGCGCCCGGCAGGACTCGAACCTGCAACTCCAAGCTTAGAAGGCTCGTGCTCTATCCAGTTGAACTACGGGCGCGTTGCGAAGCCGCCTAGCGCGGATTGCGCGACGAGGAAACGCCGATCATAACGCGGGCGATGGCCGAAGGGGACAACAAGCCGCGTGCGGTGAGCGCGAGCGCGATCCGCGAATTCCGTTACTATGACTTCGTTATGGCGGCGTTCGTCGCGATCCTTCTTCTGTCGAACGTGATCGGCGCGGGCAAGGTCGCGCAGGTATGGGTGCCGGGTTACGGATACTGGCCGTTCGGCGCAGGCATCCTGTTCTTTCCGATCTCCTACGTGATCGGCGACGTGCTGACCGAAGTATATGGTTATGCGCGGGCGCGGCGGGTGATCTGGGCGGGGTTCGTCGCGGTCCTGTTCATGGCGCTGATGAGCTGGGTCGTGGTCGCGCTGCCGCCGGCGCCGGATTGGACCAACCAACCGGCGTATCAGACCATTTTCGGCCAGGTGCCGCGGATCGTCTTCGCGAGTTGCTGCGCCTTCTGGGCGGGCGAGTTCGTCAATTCCTACGTGCTGGCGCGGATGAAGATCTGGACGAGCGGCAAGCATTTGTGGACGCGCACGATCGGCTCGACGATCGCGGGGGAGGGGGTGGACAGCCTGATCTTCTACCCGCTCGCTTTCTGGGGCGCGACCGGGTTCACCCATGCGCTGGTGATCAAATTGCTGTTCACGCAATGGGCGTTGAAAGTGACGTGGGAGGTGCTGCTGACGCCGCTGACCTACCTCGTTGTCGGCGGGCTCAAGCGCGCCGAGGGTGTCGATGTGTTCGACAAAGGCACCAATTTCTCGCCGTTTCGGGCGAAGGTTTAGCGCCTAAGGTCACACAGGGTCACACTAACGCGGTGTTTGCTCTGCCTCACGATCGGGCGAGCGAGGGTCGACGATGTCAAAGAGCGGCATCGACGGTGACTCGCGAAATCCAAGCGTGGTGCTTAGGCGCCGACCAGTTCCAACAGCCCCTCGAACAGCCGCCGGCCGTCGTCGCCGCCGTGCGCGGCTTCGATCTTGCGTTCGGGGTGCGGCATCATGCCGAGCACGTTGCCGCTCGCGTTGAGCACGCCCGCGATCTGACGCGCCGAGCCGTTGACGTTCCCGATATAGCGGAACGCGACGCGACCTTCGCCTTCCAGCCGGTCGAGCGTCTCGGCATCGGCGAAATAATTGCCGTCATGGTGCGCGACCGGGATGCGGATCGTCTCACCGGCGGCGTAGCGGCAGGTGAAGGCGCTTTGCGCATTCTCGACCGACAATTCGACATCGCGGCACACAAAGTTGAGCCCCGCGTTGCGCATCAGCGCCCCGGGCAGCAGGCCAGTCTCGGTCAGCACCTGAAAACCGTTGCACACGCCGAGCACGGGCACGCCGCGCTCCGCCGCCTCCACCACCGCGCGCATAACCGGCGACCGCGCCGCCATCGCGCCCGATCGGAGATAGTCGCCATAGGAAAAGCCGCCGGGCAACGCGATCAGATCGGTGCTCGCGGACAGTCCGGTCTCGGCGTGCCACACCATATCGGGCTTGCGCCCGGTCACTGCTTCGATCGCCACCGCCAGGTCGCGGTCGCAGTTCGATCCGGGGAAGACGATGACCGCCGCGGTCATCGTTCGATCCGGTAATTTTCGATGACGGTGTTCGCGATCAGCTTGCGGCACATGCCGTCGAGATCGTCGTCGCTGGTGCCGTCGGCCACGTCCATCTCGATCACCTTCCCCGCGCGGACGTCGTTGATCCCGCCGAACCCCAGCCCCTCGAGCGACTTGTGGATCGCCTTGCCCTGCGGATCGAGCACGCCGGGTTTGAGGGTGACGACGATGCGGACCTTCATGGGGCGTATCCTGATCGGTGAGAGGGGAGTCGGCGCCCCTATGGCGGCGCGGACGATTCGCCGCAAGGCTCGGC
>JAFEEZ010000298.1 GCA_018240825.1 Pseudomonadota bacterium
ATGTCTGGCATTACATCTCGTTGCGCACGCCCCAGATCGTCGCGCGATTCATGCCCTATTCGGTGCTGCTCGGCGCGATCATCACCTACTCGACGCTCAACCAGAACAGCGAGGTCATCGCGCTCAAGGCGTCGGGGCTGTCGGCGCACCAGATTCTCGCGCCGATGATCGTCGCGGCGCTGGGTATCGCCGCGATCAGCTTCGCGTTCAACGATCGCATCGTCAGCCGCGCGACCGCGACGCTCGATGCGTGGAAGAAGGTCGAATATGCGCCGGTGCCCATCGATCATGGCGACCGCTCCAACGTATGGACCAAAGCCGGAGAGGATTTGATCAATGTTCGTCGCGTCCAGCGCAGCGCCGGCGGCGCTGTGCTGACCGGGGTCGCCTTTTATGACCGTGACGCGCAAGGACGGCTGATTTCGACCGTCACCGCCGACCATGGCCGGCAGGAGGGCAAAGGCTGGCGCATCTGGCCGGCGCGCAAGTTCGACGTGGCGAGCGGACGGCTGAACAATCTCGGCTCGATCGTGGTCGCCGACGGCGTTCGCCCCGACCAGTTCACGCTGGCTCAGGTCGATGCGGAAGGCCTGTCGTTTCTCGAACTGCGCGACGCAGTCACCGCGCTCAAGGCGGCGGGCCGACCGACCAAATCGTACGAAGGGGAACTCTGGCACAAGCTGTCCGGGCCGTTGTCGGCGGTGCTGATGCCGCTACTCGGCGCGGTCGCGGCGTTCGGGATCGCGCGATCGGGTAAATTGTTCATTCGCGCCGTGATCGGAATGGGCCTCGGCTTCACCTATTTTGTCGTCGACAATTTCGCGCTGGCAATGGGCAACCTCGGCGCCTATCCCCCCTATCTCGCGGCATGGGCGCCGTTCCTGTTGTTCTTGATGATCGGTGAAGCGGTGCTGATCCGGACCGAGGAGTGAGCGCCGCCAAGATTTAGCCGCGCTGATCGCGGCTGGCGGCGCTCTAGCGCCGCTGGTCAGCCGCTAATCTTATAGCTGATGCCATTCAGCGGCGGCTGATCGTGCTCTTGGCCAGCCGCGCCGCCAGGAACGGCAGCCCCTTGTAGTTACCCTTGTGATAGACCGAATCCGCGTCGAGCGCTGCGGTGATGCGGCGGTGTGCGACACCTAGCGCATGATAGGGCAGCCCCGGCAGCAGATGGTGCAGTGCGTGATAGCGCAGGCCCACCGGCGCCCACAGCATCGGCAAAAGCGCGGGCGGCGGCACGTTGACCGAATCGAGATATTGCGCGGTGACGGTCATCACCTCGCCCTCATTCTCCCACAGGTGCGCGACGAGCGTGCGGACCTGATTCGTCACGGCGAGAGCCGACGTCACCGCCAGAAAGATCAGAAACGCCTTGAGCGGAATGATGCCGGTCGCGGTCAGCGCGATCAACGCGATCGCATAGACGCTAGCCGCGGCCTCCAGCCGATGCCATAGCGTGCGCGCCGGTCTGTCAGGCGGGCGGCGGCGAAACGACGGGTTGATCTGAAGCCCTGAATAACGTGCGACGACGACGCGGCGCAGCGGCGGAAAGACCACCGACAACGGCGTCAGCGCGGCGTAGCGCACCAGCAACGCGACCGGCGCCAGCGCGGCGACCAGGATGAACACGGGCAGCGTCCACCATTTCATCAGCGCAAGCGGCAGATATTCGGGATCCTCGACGGTGCCGTAGCGCGTGCGCGCGTGGTGGAGATTGTGCACGCCTTCGTACATGAAGCTCGGGGTCAGCAGCGGGATGCCGACGATCAAATTCCAGCCGAGCCGGAATCCTGGCACCGCCGAATGCTTGATATGCGTGAGTTCGTGGATGAAGCTCTCAGCGCGGTACAGCGCCAGCGCGGCAACGACGCCTGCGACGACCGCCCACCCGACCGACGGGGTCAGGATTGCCGCGAGCAGCGCGCCGTAGCCGATCGCCGCGGACGCCAGCATGTCCGCCCAATAGATCGCCGGATTGGGCGTGTTCAGGTCGCGCGTCAGGTCGGCGGCGGCTTTCAGCATCGCCTTGTCGTCGTCGATCCGGGCGCGCGCCGCCGCGCGTGCGGCCACGGCACCGGCAGTAGCGGTTGTGCGGCGGTCGAGGGTGGCAACTGTCTCCATGGGCGGCGTCATTGGCCGAATATAGTGGCGAGACGGTGGCAAACCAGCGTGCGATCAATATGATCGGAATTCTTGACCGTAGAATAGCGGATTGTCGAAACCCCCGGCTTTCCCTAACCCGCGCTGTCCCAACGCGAGGTATGCAATGCCCTCCCCAGCCGCTATCCGCCCGATCGGCAGCAAGGCCGATCGCAAGAAGTTCGTCGACCTGCCCTTCCGCCTTTACAAGAACGATCCCAATTGGGTGCCGCCGCTTAAGGGCGAAGCGCTCGGGCTCATTACACCCGAAAAGAACGGTTGGTTCAGCCACGCCAAAGCGCAATTGTTTCTCGCCGAGCGCGATGGCCAGGTGGTCGGGCGCATTTCAGCGCATATCGACACGCTTGCGCTGACGATGCCCGCCGACAAGGGCTTCGGTCCGGGATGCGGGCAGTGGGGTTATCTCGACGCCGAGGACGAAGACACCGCGCACGCGCTGATCGCGACTGCGGAGGACTGGCTGCGAAACCAGGGCATGACCCGCGCGCTCGGGCCGATCAGCATGTCGATCTGGGAAGAGCCGGGACTGCTCGTCCAGGGATACGACCATCCGCCGACGATCATGATGGGGCACGCCAAGCCCGAATATAAGGGATGGATCGAGCGCGCAGGCCACCGCCCGGCCAAGACGCTCCAGACCTACGAGCTCAACGTCGCCAAGGAATTCCCGCCGCTGATCGGCCGCATCGTCGCCGCGGGGGAGAAGAACCCACGGATCAACGTCCGCATGGTCGACAAGTCGAAGTTCGACGAGGAAGCGGCGATCATCCTCGCAATCCTCAATGATGCCTGGTCGGACAATTGGGGGTTTGTGCCCCTCACCCCGCCCGAAATCGCCGATGTCGGCGTCAAGCTGAAGCCGATCGTGTTCAACGATCTCATCCGGATCGCGGAATTGGACGGCAAGCCGGTGGCCTTCATGATCACACTCCCCGACCTCAACGAAGCGATCAAGCCTCTCAATGGCTCGCTGTTGCCGTTCGGGTGGGCCAAATTGCTGCTGTGGCTACGCAAACCAAGTGTGCGGACGATGCGCGTGCCTCTGATGGGCGTGGTCAAGGAATTGCAGGCCTCACGCCTGGCGAGCCAACTCGCCTTCATGATGATCGAGTATATTCGCCGCGCCGCCGTCGCGCATTACGGCGCGACGCGCGGCGAGATCGGCTGGGTGCTCGACGACAATCAGGGCATGAACGCGATCGCCGACGCGATCGATAGTCACGTCAACAAGGTCTATGAGATTTACGAAAAGAGTTTGTGATGACACCCAACCGACGGACTGCGCCGTCCGCCGGCTAGGCGCGACCACAATTACGGCTCAATCGCGATGCGGCAGTTTCGTTACGTCGACTCCGTCGGCGCGCCATTCTTCCGCAGTCTTGCAAATCCGACCCTGCCTGATCGAACCCGTGGCGGGCTCAGTCATCACGCAGTAGCGAGTCTTGGCGCCCGCCGCGGGTCGTTCTTTTGGGGCCGCGCTCGGATCCTGGTTTTTACCTGATGCGAATGCCGGGCTGGCCGAGATCAAGCCGGCCATGGCGAGGGTGGCGATTGACATCCTAAGAAACATGCGTCCGCTCCTTTTTCTGTCGATAAGGGGCTATCGACGACCGTGTTGGTGCATTATCTATGCCAAACACCGCAATACCGTAGAATCAACATGTTAGATACTAACTACAACTGTAGTTGTTGGCAGATACCGCCAATTCGTGGGACGGATGGCCGATGTTCGGCTATTAGAAGCGGCGCGAGATACCGGCATAGAGCTCGACGTCCGGCGCATTGCGGCTTAATCCCGCAACACCACCGACATCTAGCTGGAGGTTGTCGTTCGCCTTGTATGCCAGTGACAGCCCGGCTCGTTCCCGGGTCGCTGCGCCCGCAGGATCGTCGTCGCGTTTGACCTCTCCCTCCGCTTCGAGAGCTAGCCTGTCGGTCAGCGCGTAGCCGATACCCACCACCGCGCTCACCGCCAGATGACGGCCGCGGCCGTCCTGATCGACCGCGGCATCCGTTTCGGGCGCGAACTGAACGTTGACCTTGTCAGACAGATCGTAGGTAACCGGCACAACCAAGCCGGCGCCCCAGTCGCCGGCCCCGACCGGCGCGCGTCCGACCGGTAATGTAACGAAGGGCTGCAGCGCGACCGACAAACCCTTACCGTCCGGTCCAGCAAGATTGGCCCTGAGCCCCAGCGTCACGTCGCCCACTCGCGCCGCGCGAGACACCGCGCCGCCCGCACGCCCGCGCACGAACCCTACCGGCGTCCAGTCGACCTGCGCCTCGATCGTGTCGGTCAGCCCGATCCGCACCAACGTGTCACCGATCACCACGGTGTCGGTGCGCCCGCCCGCTTCCTTGTCGAGCGTCCAATCGACCAGCGCGCTTTCGACGGAAACATGACCGGCATCAGTGATGCAGGCCGGCGTGCCGATGCCGGGGCGATCGGGGCAATAATCCCGGAGCTTGTCCTGCGCGGCTGCTGGAACCGCTACGATCAACGCCGCCAGCGCCGCAGTGATCCTCATCGCAAGCGTATCCAGGTCGGTGCGTGGTCGCTCGCCTTTTCCCGGCCGCGATAGTCCCTGTCGGCGCCAGCGTCACGCAGCCGGTCGGCGGCAATTGGCGACAGCAGCAGATGGTCGATGCGGAATCCAGCATCACGCGGCCACGCGCCCGCCTGATAGTCCCAGAACGTCCACACCCCGCCACGCGGATAGCGCGTGCGCAATGCGTCGGTCCATCCCTGCGCCAGCAATGCCCGGTAGCGCTCGCGGCTTTCCGGCTGCATCAGCGCGTCGTGCTGCATCGCGCGAACGGAGAAGGTGTCGTCGTCGTTGGGGATGACGTTATAGTCGCCCGCGAGCACGACCGGCCTTTCCTCGGCGAGAAGGTCGCGCGCGCGATCGGCGAGGCGGTCCATCCACTTGAGCTTATAGTCGAACTTGGGCCCCGGCTGCGGGTTGCCATTGGGCAGGTAGATCGCGCCCACCACCAGTCCGCCAACATCGCATTCAAGATAGCGGCTGTGCGCATCTTCGGGATCGCCGGCGAGACCTCTCTGACGCTCGACCGGATCCTGGCCTCTGGCGAGTATGGCGACGCCGTTGAAACCTTTTTGCCCATGCCACACCGCGCCATAGCCGGCTGCGCGGATCGCATCGATCGGGAAGCCATCGTCAGCGGATTTGAGCTCCTGCAGGCAGACGATATCGGGCTGCTGTTCGTTCAGATATTCTGTCAGCCGGTCGATCCGCGCCTTGATGCCGTTGACGTTGTACGTGACGATTTTCACTTGGAGACTTAGACTGAAAAGCTCGTGCCGCAACCGCACCCCGACGCAGCGTTGGGGTTGATCACGGCAAAGTGCGCGCCGCCAAGATTGTCGACGAAATCGACTTGCGCCCCACGCACCAGGTCGAGGCTCATATCATCCACCAGCAGTCGAACACCGTCGGTTTCGACGATCGCGTCTCCCGGCTCCGGCACTTCGGCCAGACCGAACTTGTATTGGAAACCGGAGCACCCGCCGCCTTCGACCGACAGACGTAGGATCGCGGGCTTGCCCTGGCGCTCGGCGATGGTCGCCACACGCGCGGCCGCCGCCGCGGTTAAGGTTACATCCGGAGCGAGCGTCGCCATAAGGCGGAGATAGGGGCTGGCCGTCGGAACGGCAACCGACGAAAAGGCCGTGCCGGTCGCCCGGCGCGGCCCCTCCTCTCCCTGTCAACTCAATCAGTCGGCCGAATCAGACGCCGCCTCGGTGCTGACCGGCACGGCGTTAAGCTGCGGGTTCTTGAGCGCCGTCAGGTAATCCGCGGTGGTCAGGAACGGCATGGGATTGACCGCGCGGCCATCGATGCGGACCTCGTAATGAAGGTGAGGGCCGGTCGAGCGGCCGGTCGAGCCGGACAGGGCGATCAGTTGGCCGCGCTTCACTTTCTGGCCCGCGGTTACGAGGATCTTCGACAAATGCCCGAACCGGGTCTGGATTCCGCGGCCATGGTCGATCTCGACCATGTTGCCGTAGCCGCCCGAACGCTCGGCCTTGTCGACCACTCCGTCCGCGGTGGCGTAGACCGCCGTGCCCGTCGAACACGGAATGTCAACGCCGGGATGAAACGCCGCCGTGCCGCGGAACGGATCGCTGCGGATGCCGAAATTGCTCGTGAACTTCATGTCGGCGACGGGCTGGACCGACGGGATCGAGATCAGGCCGTCCTCCAGAGAGTCCAGCTTTTTCCAGGTCTGGAACAACGCGCGGAACTGGGCGTCGGCGGCGAGGTCCGCCGCCGCTTCGGCGCTGTCCGCAGCGATCAGGGGACCGCCCATGGCCACCGGCTTTGGCTGAAAGCGCGCAGGATCGATCCCGAACGCCTTGGCGCGCGCAACCGCCGCCAGATAGCGCTTCTCCGTCGCGACACGCGCCTTGATCGCCAATTTGACCTGGCTGCGCTCGACTCGAGTCAGCGGTTCGACAACATCGGCCGCGACTGCTGCGGCCTTGGCGTCGATCGGCTGGTAAGCGACCGGCTGGACGTTGCCGCCGCCATTGAGCGCCGCCACGAGCATCGCCTGCCGCGCCTCGACACGCTTCGCGCGGACATCGGCGACATATTTGATCTGTCTGATCCTCGTCTGCATGTCGGCGACCGCCGCCTCCATGCTGGCGACCTTGGCTTCGGGCGAGAGCGGCGCTTCGGTCAGGCCGGTGAGCGCGATCGCGCCAGCGCCAGCCTGCGCCACGCCATAAGCCGAGAAAAAGAGCGTGACGGCGAACGCCGCGGCCAGCGCCGCCTGCGTACGGCCGGCGATTGAAAAACGTCGCAGATCGCGGCCGTCGTGGAAAATGAAATCGCGCGTCTTGAAGAATTGCCCGAAGCGCGCAGCGGCGCTCCGCAAAGACGTAAAAGTGTTCATGTGTCCCCGGCGACCCTGGCGACGGTCACCGCTTCGCGGCGACCTGTGATTGCTTGAACGACCCGGACAAACCCCACTCGTCCGGAATATGGGAAACATCACTGCCCGGGCGCCGTTTTCATGCAAGCCAAAGGGTTAATTCACGGGGCGAACCGGCGCGTCCGCGCGGCGAGTCGTTGAATTCCGGTTGAATGGCGTTGCGTCGGGCGGCGTCCCCGCAGCCGATTCGCTCGCGCGACCAGCACTTCAAGCGAGTTCCCGTACCGCCTTCAGAACCTGTTCGGCGTGTCCGGGAACCTTTACCTTGCGCCAGGCCCTGACCAGCTTCCCGGTGCTGTCGAACAACCAGGTCGAGCGATCGATTCCCATATACTCGCGGCCGTAAAGAACCTTCGGCACCCACGCGCCGAACGCTTCGATAACCCCGCGTTCGTCGCTCGCAAGCGGCACGGTCAGGCCGTATTTGGCGGCAAACCTGGCGTGCTTGGCGACCGTGTCCTTCGACACGCCAAGCACTGCTGCGCCATCCGTGGCGAAATCGGCGCAGAGCGCGCTGAAGTCCTGCGCCTCCCTTGTACAGCCGGCCGTATCGTCCTTGGGGTAGAAATAGAGCACGAGCGGCTTGCCGATATAGTCGCGCAGCCGGATGGGGCCATCGGCGCCTGCGAGTTCGAGGTCCGGCAGATCGTCGCCGATTTCAATGCCCATACACGCGTCCGCTCACCATTGCCCAACTAGCCGCGACCTCCTGCCGTGTTGCGTCGAACCGCGCAACAAGCGCATCCCAATCGCGCGCGCCGAGCACGCGGACGATCAGCGCGCACGTCGCGGCGGACGGCGGCTGGCTGTCGGGCGCCACCAGCCGAAGCAGCACCAGGACCCGCGTGAGCAACCGGTACGCATCGCCCATCGCCGCCGGGATGACGCCCCGATCGACGAGCATCGCGGCCGCCATGCCGAGATCGGGATCGAATCCCGCGTTCTCGGTGAGTTGCGCGACGTGTACCGCGAATTCGAGGTCGACGAGCCCACCCGGCAACAGCTTGGCGTCGAGCGGGCCGGAAGGCGGTTTGTGTCGCGCCATTTCGGC
>JAFEEZ010000299.1 GCA_018240825.1 Pseudomonadota bacterium
CAAGTCGAATTGTTCGAAACCAGCGCGTTGATCGTCGGGATGGGCGCAATCGGCAAGCTGATCGGCGAGCGGCTCGAAGCGTTCGGCGTGTCGGTGACGGGCGTAACGCGGTCGGGCCGCGATGGGACGCTCACGCCAGACGGATGGCAGGCCAGGCTCGGCGAATTCGACTGGTTGATCCTGGCGGCGCCGTCGACCGATGCGACCAAAGCGATGATCGGCGCGGCCGAACTCGCTGCGATGAAACCGAGCGCTTGGCTGATCAATATCGCGCGCGGCGACATGATCGAGGAAGCGGCCTTGCTCGATGCGCTCAACGGGCGGAAGATCGCCGGCGCGTTCCTCGACCCCACCAGCCCCGAACCGCTGCCGCCCGACCACCCGCTCTGGTCGGCGCCCAATTGCCTGATCACGATGCACCTGTCGGGCCGCAGCCAGACCAAGATGTTTCCCCGCGCCGCCGCCTTGTTCCTGCGCAACATCGACGCGTTCGTGAATGGACGGCCGATGGAGAATGTGGTCAATCTCGACGCGGGTTACTGACGCCGCCCCATCCCGAACGCGCGGGTATCGACCACCGCGTCGATAAGTGCTTCGTCGCGGGGAACGTAGCCTTGGAGCATCAGCACCGCGAGGCCATGGACCAGCGCCCATGAGCGCATCGCAATCGTCCTGACCGCCTCCGGGCTCGCCCCCTTCCCTGCCAGCTTGACAGCATAAGCACGTAGAAGCTTGCCAGCTTCGTCATCCTCGTCTTCAGCCAATTCGAACAGATCACCATGTGGCGGCATCGACGCCATCAGGCGGAACAACGCCGGATGGTCCAGCGCGAAGCGGACATAGGTCCGCCCCATCGCCTGGAATTCGTCGAGGACATTGTCCATGCCCACCGCCGCGGCGCGCTGGGCATCGCCGAGCCGATCGTAGGCGGCCTGGGCGAGCGCGCCGCGCAACGCCTCTTTGTCGGGAAAGTGCCGGTACACGGCGGTCGCGCTGACGCCGACCGACCGCGCCATCTCGCGCAGCGACAGGTCGGCATCCTCGCGCTCCTCCAGCATCCGCAACCCGGAGTCGATCAGCGCCGCGCGCAGATCGCCATGGTGATAGCTAGTTTTCGCCGGTTTCGAATCTTTCATGTTGACACTGTTATCATATCGAATATGTTAACGCCATAAACTTCGAGTCGGAGACCAGTCATGGCCAGTGTCATCGAAAATGCAATCCGCGGCACCGTTACCAAGGGGATCGAAGTGATCTCCGAATTCAACCGCAAGCGGATGCCGGATGCCGACCATCCGTTCCTGACCGGCATACACAAGCCGATGGCGGCCGAACTAACGCTCGAGGATTTACCCGTTACCGGCACGATCCCGGCTGAACTCGACGGACGTTATCTGCGCATCGGTCCCAATCCCGCCGCGCCCGAGGCCAAGGGCTATCACTGGTTCACCGGCGACGGCATGGTCCACGGCATCGCCCTCAAGGACGGCAAGGCGTTGTGGTATCGCAACCGCTGGATCCGGTCAAAGCGGGTCGAGGCAGAGACTGGCATGCCGCACGCGCCCGGCCCGCGCCACGGCGGGTTCGACACGGTCAACACCAACGTGCTCGGCATCGGCGGGCGGACCTGGGCGCTGGTCGAGGCGGGATCGTACCCGGTCGAGCTGTCGGAAACGCTCGACGAGCAGACCTACAACCCGTTCGACGACACGCTGATGGGCAGCTTCACCGCGCACCCGCATCTCGATCCGCTGACCGGTGAGCATCACGCGATCTGCTACGAAGCAACCGTTCCCGAAGAGGTGCGTCACGTCGTTATCGATGCCGACGGCAAGGTGGCGCGCGAAGTCGCGATCCCGGTCAAGCATGGCCCGTCGATCCACGACTGCGCGATCACGGCGCGGTACGCGCTGATCCTCGATCTGCCGGTCACCTTCTCGATGAAGGCGCTGATCGGCGGGCACAGCTTTCCCTATCGCTGGAACCCCGGGCATCAGGCGCGCATCGGCCTGCTGCCGCGCGACGGCAGGGCGGAGGACGGGATCTGGGTCGATTGTCCGCAGGTCTATATCTTCCACGTCGCCAACGCGTTCGACATGGCGGACGGGCGAGTCGTACTCGACGCGTGCGTCTACGACACGATGTTCGCGGAGATGACGGGCGGGCCGTCGGGCAAGTCGCTCGGGTTCGAACGCTGGAGCATCGATCCGGCCGCGAAGACGGTCGACCGCAAGACGATCGATGCCACACCGCAGGAATTCCCCCGTCCAGACGAACGCTTTTTCGGCCAACCCTATCATTACGCCTATACAATGGGTCTGCCGGAGGGCGAGTTCGCGATCGGCGACACGCGGCTCTACAAGCATGACCTCGCGGAGGGCACGAAGCAGACGCACGATTTCGGCGCCGGCCGCTATCCCGGCGAGTTCGTGTTTGTGCCGCGCGCCCATGATGCGCCCGAAGGCGACGGCTGGCTGGTCGGGCTTGTGATCG
This sequence comes from Pseudomonadota bacterium, assembly GCA_018240825.1. Classification (GTDB taxonomy): domain Bacteria; phylum Pseudomonadota; class Alphaproteobacteria; order Sphingomonadales; family Sphingomonadaceae; genus Sphingomonas. The sequence goes on from JAFEEZ010000299.1 coordinate 2,494, forward strand.
ATCTGGCCGACGAGACGACCGATCTCGCGATCATCGATGCGCAGAACTTCGAAGCTGCACCCGTCGCGCGCATCCGTATCCCCCACCGCGTGCCGCCCGGGTTCCATGGCAACTGGGTCGCCAACGGCTGATTTTACCCGAAAGGAACAAATCCCTCTGACGCCATCCTGTTGATGGTTGCACTATTTACCCCATCAGGGTAACGGCGCGTCATGACTACGACATTGGCAGGCACGAAAATCCGGCGTTTCCGTGAGGAGCGGTCCCTTACCCGAGCCGCGTTCGGCGCATGGTACGACACAGCCGGCAGCACGGTGCAGGGCTGGGAGGAGGACGGAAAACGCGCCTCGGCCAAGGTGCTCAACCAGATCGCGGCCAACGGGATTGCGCATCACGCCGACTGGTACGTGCCCGCGCCAGTGTCAGGCGGTTCGGCTGCCGAGTGGTCGCCGGACAGCTGGAAAAGCCACGAAGCGCGCCAGCTTCCGACCTATCCCGACCCGGCCGCGCTCGACGTCGCCACCGCGCAGCTTTCCTCGTTTCCCCCGCTCGTCTTCGCCGGCGAAGCGCGCAATCTGACCGCCGACCTCGGGCGCGTCGCAGAGGGCAAGGCGTTTCTGCTCCAGGGCGGCGATTGCGCCGAGAGCTTCGCCGAGTTCCATCCAAACAACATCCGCGACACGTTTCGTGTTATTCTGCAAATGGCGGTCGTGCTGACCTATGCGTCGAAGCTGCCGGTGGTGAAGGTCGGCCGCATGGCGGGCCAGTTCGCCAAGCCCCGCAGCGCCGACACCGAGACGATCGGCGCCGTCGAACTTCCCTCCTACCGCGGAGACAACGTCAACGACATCGCATTCACGCCCGAAGCACGCGTCCCCGATCCGCAGCGTATGGTGCAAGGCTATTCGCAAAGCGCCGCCACGCTCAACCTGCTCCGCGCATTCGCTCAGGGCGGATACGCCAATCTGCACCAGGTTCATCGCTGGACGCATGATTTCCTGGGATCCAGTCCCTGGGCGAAGAAGTATGAGGAAACCGCCGACCGCATCGGCGAGGCGCTCGACTTTATGCAGGCCTGCGGGATCAGCCCAGACACCGTTCCGCAACTGTCGCAGACCACGTTCTACACCAGCCACGAGGCGCTGCTGCTCCCCTACGAGCAGGCGCTGACGCGGCAGGACAGTCTGACCGGCGACTGGTACGACACCTC
>JAFEEZ010000029.1 GCA_018240825.1 Pseudomonadota bacterium
CACGCCGGTGTCGAAGCGCCAGGACAAGCCCGACGGCATCGCGTGGATCATCCGCAACCATCCCGAAATCACCGACGGCGCGATCTCGACCCTGATCGGCACCACGCGCACGACGATCGCCGCGATCCGCGACCGCACGCACTGGAACATCGCCAACATCGTGCCGAAGGACCCGGTGACGCTCGGGCTGACGACGCAGCGCGAGCTCGACGCGGCGGTGGCGAAAGCGGCGAAGGCGGCGGGCCTCGAAGCGCCGGTCGACACGCGGCTGGAGGGCGACCGCGAGGCGCTGATCGAACAGCTCCGCGCCGAGCGTGAGCAGGCCGCCCGCGACGCCGAGGCGGCGGCAGCGGGCGAAGGCGAAGCTGCGCCGGTTGAGCACACGGCGGAGACTTTGTTTAAGAGCTAAGCGAAGCGCGGCCACGCCCGCGCGGTGCGCGAAAGCGCATCGCTTAGCTCGGCCGGCGGACGGGCTGAAAGCCCGATCCGGCCGACGGCCCTTCGACTGCCTGCAAGGCAGGCGTCAGGACATGCCTTGCCGTCGCAGGCGCCCAAAGCTGGGACCCTCGCTGGGGTGATGGACAAGGCTAAAGTTCACAAAGTTCACGAGGTTTCGCGATCCCGACGATCGAATGTTCCCGGAAGTTCGCATCGCCTATAGGGACGCGGACCGGCGTACCCCATCGGGCTCGCGGATCAAGAAGCGACAGACCGTCGCCGACTCACCATGTCAAAGAGCGGCGGCGTGTGTGTCAGACGAAATCCTACATTGCCAGCAGAATATACCGGGGTTCAAAACAAGCCTGGCGGCTTACAGGTCGTGGCTTCGAGCTCACGGGAAATCGAGCTTGGCGATCAGCGTCGCGAACCGGGGGTCGCCGCGCAACGGATCGGCCAGAGGGCTGGCGCGCAGATCGAATAGGCCTGGGTCGCGCTCGGCCCAGCCTCGATCAAGCGCGGCAAACGCCTTGTCGATCTTGCCGCGCTGGGCGAACGCCATGGCATATTGATAGTTTGCGGCGTCGCCGCCGGCTTGTTCAAGCTGCCGTTGCAAGCGATCAGCTTCGGCGGTTTCGCCCGCCCGTGCCGCGACAATCAGCTTTGTCCAGATGACATAGACGTTATCGGCCGGCATAGCGACCAAAGCCGCGCCGGCTTCGCGTTTGTGCCCCAAGAACAGCTGCGATAGCGCCAGTATCAAGTGTGCATCGAGGTTGTCGGGCGCCATGATGATCGTGTCGTGAGCGGCCGCGGCCGCCGCCTCGAAACGTCGCGCCAGCAACAGGATCTCCGCGCGATTGACGATGGCCAAGGGGTCGAGCGGGTCGAGCGCAACGGCTTTCCCGGCGAGATCGATCGCCGCGTCGGCGTCACCCAATCGGCCGAGGAACCTGCTGTAGCTCTCGAGGAAACGCCCGTCCTGACCTAGTCCCGCGGCTCGCTGATACTGTGCAGCCGCGTCGCGGATATGTAGCTGATCCGCCAAAATTGCGCCAAGCGTCGCATAGCCGGCAGCCAGATCGGGGGCCAGCGCGATGGCGCGTCGCGCCGCGTCGGCGGCGCGTACATAGTCCGCCTGGCTCGCGGCGGCATCCGTGTCGAATCCGCCGGCGATGTTGGCAAGCGCCAGGGCGCGAAGCAGATGCGCGTCGGCGTAACGCGGGTCGAGAACGATCGCCGAGTCGGCGAGGGTGACAACTTCGTGGAGATCGGCGCCGGTAGCGCGGCTGGCGAACATCGCACGCGCCTTGAGGTATAAATCGTGCGCGTTGGCACTGGCCGTGCCGCCGGCAGTGATCGCCGCCGCGTTTGCGGCCAGCGTGATGCGCAACGACTGCGCGACGTCGCGCGCGATCCCGGTCTGGATCGACAGCGCGTCGCCGGGCGCGCGGTCATAGCTGTTGGACCATAGTTGCACGCCAGTCGCACCATCGATCAATTGCGCGCTGACGCGGATCAGCGTTGGCGATCGCCGCAAGCTGCCGGTCAGGACATTGCTGACGTTGAGCTTCTTCGCGACGTCGACCGCGTCGTCGTCGCGAAGTTTTTCCGACGAGGTGCGCCCGATCACCCGCACCCGCGGCAGATTGCCGAGCGCGGTGCGCAACTCCTCCGAAATGCCGTCAGAGAAATAGGACTGCGCTGGATCGCCCGACAGGTTGGCGAACGGCATCACCGCGATGCTGGCGTCGTGAACGACAAGGTGACGGCCGCGCCACCAGAGCCAGCCGCCCGTGCTGGCCGCCGTAATCGCGATGCTGCCGGCGCCCGCGATCATCGCGCGTCGGGAGAAGCGCGAGCGGACCGGGATAGCCGCACCGGCGGCAACAGGCGCGGCGTTTGTCGCGCCGGTCCGCTCGCGCAGGCGCGTGATCAGCCGCTCGATCGCCGGATCGTCACGGTAATCCGCCGTCCTCGCCAGATCGATCCCCTGGCGTTCGCCAAAGAAAAGCGGGGGATCGCAGCGATCGATGAAGACTTGAATCAACTTGCCCTGCCCTTTCGCCCAGCGGGCTTCGGCACGGACATTTTCGCTCGCTACCGAGGCGCGCGACCAACACACGACCACGGTGTCCGCGTCGGCCAGCGCTTGTTCAATCGTCGCCTCCCACGGCTGATCGGGGAGGATGTCGTCGTCCCACCACACGTCGAGTTCCGCGAACCGCAGACGAGCGACTAGCGGAGCGACGCGGGCTTTGTCTTCGCGGACATAGGACAGGAAGATATCGGACACGATGCCCCCGCGCGCCGCCAGCCGTCTGATCGTCGGACGACGGCGCGAGAATATCCCCCACGCGCGTGCACGCCAACAACTTCCGGCGGACGCGCGGTCTGGCCTCGGTCGCGATCCGTTGCTACCCGCAACTCATGGCCACCGCCCGATCCGATGCCGCGTTCGTCGCGGACGAGAGCTTCGTTC
>JAFEEZ010000002.1 GCA_018240825.1 Pseudomonadota bacterium
GGAAGGTGCGTTCCGCCGCGCGCAAGTCGCCGCCGCCCAGCCCCAAATCCGCGTCGATCACCCCGACCAGGGTGAGGTTGGGGAAGTGATAGCCCTTGGTCACCAGCTGCGTGCCGATGACGATGTCGATGTCGCCCGCCTCCATACGGTTGACGAACTCGGCGGCCTTGGCCGGGGACCAGATCGTGTCGCTGGTGACGATCGCGGTCTTCGCTTCGGGCCAGAGCAGGGCGGCCTCGTCGGCAATGCGCTCGACTCCGGGCCCACACGCGACCAGGCTGTCGCCCGCCTTGCATTCAGGGCAGGCGTGCGGGGTCGGCATGATATGGCCGCAATGATGGCAGGACAGGCGGCGAACGAGGCGGTGCTCGACCATCCAGGCGGTGCAATTGGGGCATTGGAAACGATGCCCGCACGCGCGGCACAAGGTGAGTGGGGCGTAGCCGCGGCGGTTGAGGAACAACAACGCCTGTTCGCCGCGCGCCAGCGTTTCGTCGATCGCGTTTATCAGCCTGGGCGCGATCCAGCGGCCGCGTTCGGGCGGGTCCTTGAGCAGGTCGATCGCTTCGATTTCGGGCATTTCCGCGGCGCCGTAGCGGCCGGGGAGCTTGAGTTCCTGGTAATTGCCGATTTCCACCTGCTGGCGCGTTTCGATCGCCGGGGTGGCGGTGGCGAGGATCACCGGCACGCCCTCGAACTTGCCGCGCATCACGGCGACATCGCGTGCGTGATAGTGGACGCCCTCTTCCTGCTTGAAGCTGGTTTCATGCGCCTCGTCGACGACGATCAGGCCGAGGTTGCTGTAGGGCAGGAACAGCGCCGACCGCGCTCCGACCGTGACAAGCGCCTGGCCCGTCGCGACCGCGCGCCACGCGCGGCGGCGCTGCGATTGGCGCAGGCCCGAATGCCACGCCACCGGCTCGCAGCCGAAGCGCGCCGTGAAGCGATGCAGGAAGGGTTCGGTCAGCGCGATCTCGGGGAGCAGGACAAGCGTCTGGCGGCCGTTGCGGATATTGGCGGCGATCGCCTCGAAATAGACCTCGGTCTTGCCCGATCCAGTGACGCCGTCGAGCAGGGTCGGCTGGAATTCATGCGCATTTACGCCAGCGACCAGCACATCCGCCGCCGCCTGCTGCTCGGGCGACAGCAACGGCGCGTCGTGGTCGGGGTCGGGGAGCGGGAAAGGGCTGTCGATATCGACCTCGACCGCTTCGATCGCGCCCGCCTTGCACAATCCGCGGATGACGCCGTCCGACACATCGGCGATCGTCGCGAGTTCGCGGACCAGCCCCTGGCGGTCCCCGATCCGCTCCAACGCCTGTTTGCGCCGCGGGGTCAGCCTCTCGGGGGTACGGCCAGTCGCGCGATATTCGGTGACGGTCCGCGCACCCTCGAGCGCAGAGGTCGAGGGCAAGGCCATCCGCGCGACCGAGGCGGGGGCGGCGAGATAATAGTCCGATGTCCATTCGATCAGCCGCCGCATCGCCTCGGTCAGCGGTGGCACCGGCAGCACGCCTATCAGGTTGCGCAAGCGATTGTCGCCGACCTCCGCGTCGCTGGACATCCGTTCGGGTTCCCACACCACGCCGAGCAACTGCCGCGGCCCGAGCGGTGCCACGACCAGCGACCCCGGCTCGACCCGCATCCCGTGCGGGACGCGGTAGTCGAGCGGGCCGAGCGCGGAATTCATGACGAGGACGCGGGCGCGGGACATATTAGCCCGACTAATATAGGAATGCCGACGCTCCTATAGGATATGGGGCACCCATGACCGACGATCCTCTCCCGCGCTTGTTCGGCCAGCATCTGGCGCGCGACCGGCGGCGGTCGGCGCATACCGTGCGCGCCTATGAGGCGACGACGGTTCGGCTGATCCAGTTTCTCGGCGAGCATTGGGGCGAGGCGGTCGACGCCGATGCGCTGGGCAACGTAAGCGCGGCCGACCTGCGCGCGTACCTGGCGATGCGGCGCGGGCAAGGGCTGGTCAATGCATCGGCGGCCCGCGAGCTGTCGGCGGTGCGGACGTTTCTGAAGTGGATCGGCGGGAAGGACGCGTCGCCGCGGATCAAGGGACCGCGCGTCAAGAAAGGCGTGCCGCGCCCGATCTCACCCGCCGACGCGGTGGCGTTGGCCGAAGACGTTGCGGAAGGCGCCGCGGAGCCGTGGATCGGCGCCCGCGATTGGGCGGTACTATTGCTGCTTTATGGCGCGGGGCTGCGGATCGGCGAGGCGGTCGGGCTGACCGGCGCGGTGATCCCGCTCGGCGAGACGATGGCGGTCACCGGCAAGCGCGACAAGACGAGGATCGTGCCGGTGCTGCCGCAAGTGCGCGAGGCGATCGACGCATATGTCGCGACTTCGCCCTGGCCGATGGCGCGCAACGAACCGCTGTTCCGCGGGGCGAAGGGCGGGCCCCTATCGGCCGGCGTGGTGCGCCGGTCAGTGCAGGCGGCGCGGACCCGGCTCGGGCTCGCCGACCGCACGACGCCGCATGCGCTCCGCCATAGTTTCGCGACGCACTTGCTCGGGCGCGGCGCCGACCTGCGTCAGCTCCAGGAACTGCTCGGCCATGCCAGCCTGAGCTCGACCCAGATCTACACCGCGGTCGACGCGGCGCATCTGCTCGACGTCTATCGCAACGCGCATCCGCGGGCCTAGCTGCGCGGTTTCCACGTCACGACGCGATAAAGATACCACAGCGCCACCGCGACGCAGATCGCCACGGCCGCCGGCCCGGTCCATTCTTCCGCCTCGCGAAAATTGTGACCGAGCCAATAGCCGGCGCCAGTCAGGAACAGGTTCCAGATCGTCGTGCCGGCGAGCGTCCAGACGATGAACTTCCACCGCGGCATGTTCGAAATCCCGGCCGGCAGCGACACGATCGACCGCCCGAACGGCGCGAAGCGCAGCACGAACACCAGCCATTGGCCATGGCGGAAGAAGAAATTGTCGATCCGCTCGACATCGCTCCATTCGACCGTCAGCCAGCGGCCGTTCCTGTCGACGAACGGCTTGAGCTTTTGCAACGGCACGTTGCGGCCGATCCAGTACCAGAAATAATTGCCCGCAGTGGAGCCGAGCGTACCCGACACCATCACGCCCCAGAAGGTCAATTTGCCATGCGCGACCGCGATCCCGGCAAAGCCCATGATGACTTCGGACGGCACCGGCGGGATGATGTTTTCGAGCGCCATCCAAAGGAAGATGGCGAGATAGCCCCATTGTTCGAGGCCATCGAGGAACCATTGGGTCATCGATTCCCCTCCCGCTTGCGGGAGGGGTTAGGGGAGGGCGTGTTACACGCATACATCGGTGGAAAGTCATGCCCTCCCCCGATCCCTCCCGCAAGCGGGAGGGGA
>JAFEEZ010000300.1 GCA_018240825.1 Pseudomonadota bacterium
GGAGGCGCTGGGGACGCTCGGCACCGAGGCGGGGCTGATCGTGTCGGGCGAAGAAGGGCTCGACGAAGTGTCGGGCGCCGGCCCGACCGTCGCAATCAGCGTCGGCCGGCTGTCGATGCCCAGCCGCCTCGCTCCCGAAGATGCCGGTCTGCTCCGCCATCCGATCGCGGCGATCCACGGGGGCGACCCTGCCTACAACGCCGCCGCGCTCCGCCGTCTGCTCCAGGGCGAACGCGGCGCCTATCGCGACGCCGTGCTGATCAATGCCGCCGCCGCGTTGATGGTCGCGGGGCGCGCGGACAGCCTGAGCGAAGCGGCCGAGGAAGCTGCCGAGACGATCGACAAGGGCCTTGCCAACGCGCTGCTGGATTGCTGGATCGCGTATAAATGACCGACATCCTGCAACGCATCCTCGAAACCAAGCGCGCCGAGGTCGCCGCAAAAAAAGCGACCACATCGCTTGCCACCCTGGACACGATGATCTCGCGTCGCGACACCCCGAGGGGATTCAAGGCGGCGCTCGACAAGAAGGCGAAAACCGGCCCCGCGCTCATCGCCGAAATCAAGAAGGCGAGCCCGTCCAGGGGCGTCATCCGCGTCGATTTCGACCCGCCCGCGCATGCCCGCGCCTATCTGCGGGGCGGGGCCGCCTGTCTGTCGGTCCTGACCGACGAAGCCTATTTCCAGGGTAGCGACGCCTATCTCGCGCTCGTCCGGCAAGCCGTCCCGTTGCCGCTTTTGCGCAAGGATTTCATCATCGACCCGTGGCAGGTCCATGAAAGCCGCGCGCTCGGCGCCGACGCGATCCTGATCATCGTCGCCGCGCTCGACGACATCCGCATGGCGGAGATCGAAGCGGCCGCGATCGAGTGCCGGCTCGACGTGTTGGTCGAAGTGCATGACGAGAACGAAATGGAGCGCGCGCTCAAGCTCAAATCGCGGCTGATCGGCGTCAACAACCGCGACTTGCGCGATTTCACCGTCAGCTTCGACCGCACGTACGAACTCGTCGGCAGGGCGCCTGCGGGTTACACCTTCGTCGCCGAAAGCGGGCTGACGAGCCGCGCCGATCTCGACGCGATGCGCGCAAAGGGGATCGATTGCTTCCTGGTCGGCGAAGCGCTGATGCGCGCGGACGACGTGGAGGCGGCGACGCGGGAGCTGCTGGGGCGGTCATAACCGTTCGTGTCGAGCGAAGCCGAGACACGATGCTGTAGCGCGCGCAGGCGGTTCTCGACTACGCTCGAACCGAACGGAGAGAGTAGATGGCCGGGCTCACCCATCTCGACGACAAGGGCGCGGCCCGCATGGTCGACGTTTCGGCAAAATCCGAGACACAACGCCGCGCCGTCGCGAGCGGCCGGATCACGATGTCGGCCGCGGCCGCGGCCGCGATCCGCGACGGCGCGGTCGCAAAAGGCGACGTCCTGGCCATCGCGCGCATCGCCGGGATCATGGCGGCCAAACGCACCGGCGAGCTGATCCCGCTTTGCCATCCCCTCCCGATCACCAGCGTCGCCATCGACCTGATCTCCGACGATACCGGCATCACCGCGACCGCGACCGTGACCACAACCGGCAAGACCGGGGTCGAAATGGAGGCGATGACCGCCGTGTCGGTCGCCTTACTGACGATCTACGACATGGCCAAAGCGGTCGATAAAGGCATGACGATCGGCGGCGTGCGCCTGCTCGAAAAAACCGGCGGGAAGTCCGGCGACTGGCGTGCCTGACCAGTCACGCGCCATATTGTTCGTCGGTCACCTGCTCCATCCAGTCCACCACTTTGCCGTCGAGCGCCTCGGCGATCGCGATGTGCGTCATCGCGGTCGTCGCCGTCGCACCGTGCCAGTGCCGTTCCCCGGGCGCGAACCAGACGATGTCGCCGGGGCGGATTTCCTCACGCGGCCCGCCCTCGCGCTGCGCCCAGCCGAGCCCCGCGGTCACGACCAGCGTTTGCCCCAGCGGATGCGTGTGCCATGCCGTCCGCGCGCCAGGCTCGAACGTCACCGTCGCGCCGCCGACCCGCGCCGGTGCATCCGCCTTGAACGGCGCGTCGAGCCGCACGGCGCCCGTGAAATAGTCGGCCGGTCCGGGGGCCGAGGGTTGCGATCCGTTGCGTATGATGTCCATGTTGAACTCCTGTGGTGCCCAGGCCATGCCCCTGTTGCGGCTCAACGGTTCGGCCGTTGATCTGCTCCGGCTTCGTGTCATGGTCGCGCGATGAGCTCACTTCTCCCGGTCGCCGAAGCGCAGGCGCGGCTGTTCGCCTCCGCGCCGCGTGTCGCCGTCGAAAGCGTTCCGCTCGCGCAAGCGGCCGGGCGCTGGACGGCGGAACCGGTGATCGCGCGGCGATCGCAACCCGCCGCCGATCTGTCGGCGATGGACGGCTACGCGATCCGTTTCGCAGATCTGCCGGGACCGTGGCGCGTCGTCGGCGAAAGCGCGGCGGGGCGGCCGTTCGTTGGTCCGATCGCTGCTGGCGAGGCGGTGCGGGTGTTTACCGGCGCGGCGATGTCGACGGGCACGGATAGCGTGCTGGTGCAGGAAGAGGCTGCACGGGACGGCGATATGCTGACGCTCGCCGGCAAAGGACCGCCCCGGCGCGGCATGAGCGTGAGGCGCAAGGGACTCGATTTCAACGAGGGCGACACGCTGGTCGCGGCGGGCGAGCGGCTGACTGCGGCGCGGATCGCGCTCGCCGCGACCGGCGGCCACGGCGATTTGACGGTCAATCGGCGACTGCGCATCACGGTGTTGGCGACCGGCGACGAGTTGATTGTCCCCGGCTCAACCCCCGACGATCCGCTCGCCTTGCCCGAAGGCAACAGTGCGATGCTGGCGGCGATGCTCGCCGATCTGCCCGCCGACGTGGCGCTGCTCGGCATCATTCCCGACCAGCTCGACGCGCTCGTCGCCGCGTTCTCGCAAGCGCGAGCCGACATCATCGTCACCACCGGCGGGGCATCGGTCGGCGACCACGATCTCGTGCGCCCCGCGCTGGAGGCGGCGGGCGGCGCGATCGATTTCTGGCGAATCGCTATCCGGCCGGGCAAGCCGATGCTGGCGGGAAAGCTCGGTGACGCCGTGGTGCTCGGCCTGCCTGGCAATCCGGTGTCGGCATTCGTCACCGCCACATTGTTCCTCCGCCCGCTAATCGCGGCGATGGCGGGCGCCAACGATCCACGCCTAAAGACGCTCACCGCCACGCTCGCCGAACCGCTGCCCGCCAACGATCACCGCCAGGATTATCTGCGCGGCACGCTTGCGGACGGCCGCGTCGCGATGGCGCCGATCCAGGACAGTTCAATGCTCGCGACTCTCGCCCGGGCCGACTGTCTGATCGTCCGTTCGCCCCATGCGCCGCCGGCGCAGATTGGCGACCGAGTCGAAATCGTTACGCTCGCTTGACTTGGAGCGTAATGTTCCATATTGGTTCCGCGTCTGTTCTGGACGGAGGAACATCATGCTCACGAAGAAGCAGCACGAGCTCATCTGCTTCATCAACGACCGGCTCGCCGAAACCGGGGTGTCGCCGTCGTTCGAGGAAATGAAGGACGCGCTCGACCTCAAGTCGAAGTCGGGCGTGCACCGCCTGATCTCCGCGCTTGAGGAGCGCCAGTTCCTGCGCCGCCTGCCCAACCGCGCACGCGCGCTCGAAGTGCTCAAGATGCCCGAACGCGCCGAAAAGCGGGGGACGGCGAGCCCGAAACCGAACAATTTCCGTCCGCTGCCCGAGCCGGCCAACGACGTGATCGAAATTCCGTTGCACGGCCGCATCGCCGCCGGTGTCCCGATCGAAGCGTTCGAAGGGTCGTCGATGCTCGCAGTTCCTGCCGCCCTGCTGGGCAATGGCGAGCATTATGCGCTCGAAGTCTCGGGCGATTCGATGGTCGAGGCCGGCATTCTCGACGGCGACTATGCACTGATCCGCCGTACTGACGTCGCGCGCGACGGCGAGATCGTCGTGGCGCTGATCGAGGATAGCGAGGCGACGCTCAAATATTTCCGCCGCGAGGGCGCTATGGTCCGGCTCGATCCCGCCAATCGGGCCTACGATCCGCAGCGTTACGCGCCGGCGCAGGTCCGCGTGCAGGGTCGTCTGGCCGGGCTGTTGCGGCGTTACGACTGAGCAGCCAGGGGTGGCGATCGCCGGGGGAGCGGACGGTGACGATCCGGCCGCTCGACAACGCGATCGCCACGCCGCCGGTCTTGCGCAGCGTCGGGGCATCGAGCTTGAGCCAGCGCGGTATGCACGCGCGCGGCAATCGACGATCGCTTACGACGATGTCGGCAGACCGGCACGCGGCCGCGAGTTGACCGATCGGAAGCTGGTAGAGACTGCGCGTCGCCAACACGCGGAACGTCCGGCCGCCCGACGCGATGGTCGCAAGACACGCATCGCGGCTGCACGCCGCGAACGGTTGTTCGGACAGCAGCAGCGCCTCGCCATCGACGCCGGCATTCTCCGCCATCGTGTCGCGCGCATAGTCCCCCGCCTTGTCGCGGAGCATCGCCACGCTGCCGCCCGGCGTGCGCACTGCCAGATGCTGCCCGTCACCTGACACCAGCAGGTCGGGCGCGGGCGTCGCCAGCGCCCATGCCGCACCGACCGCAACCGGGATGATTCCGGCCAGTCGCATGCGTGTCCGCCACAACGCCACCCACAACCCGCCCGCCACCATCATGCCGTAGGCTCCGCCCGGCATCGCCGGCAGCATCGCGAGCGACCCCGGCGCACTCGCGGCGGAATGCGCGACCCATAACAACAGGCCGATCGCCTTGCCCGTCACCCACCAGAACTGCGCGCCCAGCCCGACCGCGTCGAACGCCAGCGCCAACGCCTCCGCCGGCATGATGACGAAAGTCGTCAGCGGGATCGCGACGATATTCGCAAACGCCCCGTAGAGCCCGCTCTTGTGAAAATGATACAGCGCAATCGGCGCCAGCGCGGCCTCCACCACTACGCCGGTCAGGAGCAACGAGCCCAGTTCGCGGCCAACCTTGCGCCACCAAGCTTCATCGCGTTTCAGGAACCAGCCGCGCACCACGGGCTGCTCATGAAGCGCGACGATCGCCGCGACCGCTGCGAACGACAACTGGAAACTCGGTCCGACCAACGCTTCCGGCCACAACAGCAGCACGACGAGCGCGCCCGCCGCGACCAGCC
>JAFEEZ010000301.1 GCA_018240825.1 Pseudomonadota bacterium
CGCGGCGATTGGCGCGGACGCAGCGGTCGGAGCCGCGGCGGGCGGCGACATCGGCATCGGCGCGGGTTCGGCCGCCGGTTCCACGTTCACCGGCTCGGTGACGATCGGTTGCGGCGCGGCAGGCGGTTCGGGCGCCTGTTCGTTCAGTTCGAGCACGTCATCTTCTTCGACGAAATCCTCGACCGCCGGCGGCGCGGCGCGGCGACGCGCTCGAATCGGCGCGCCATTCTCGGTGTCCTCCGCAATGATCCGCTTGATGGAGGCCAGGATGTCCTCCATCGACGGTTCGGCGCTTACATCCCCCATATGCAGCCTGCTTCCCTGTCGCACCAATAGGCCACGCGAACCGCGTGGTTAATTCCTGGTATCGTTTGCGGGAGTATCGGGGGCTGTGTCAACCGGCGCGTTCAATTGCGGGTCGAGCGGACGGCCCTGCGACGAGTCCTGCGCCGGCGTGTCACGCGTACTCGTTCCGGTCGGCTTGTATTCGGGCTTTCCGCCGAAATCGCTCCAGCTGCCCTTGACCTTGTTGTAATTGGTCAGCGGATCATAGAGCGCTCCCCCGTCGAGCCCGAGGTCCCGCGCTTCCGCCTGTCCCATCGCCGAAAGCAACGCGAATCCAGCGACGTAGGCATCGCGCTGCGCGGTCACCAGCGTCACCTGGCTATTGAGCAATTCCTGTTCAGCGTTGAGGATGTCGAGGATCGTACGATTGCCGACGCTGTTCTCGGCGCGCACGCCTTCGAGGCTCAATTTGTTCGCTTCGACCGCGCGTTGCGCCGATGCGATGACTTCGAGCGAGGATTTCCAGATCGCATAAGCCGATCGCGTCTGCGCGATTACAGCGCGCTCGGTGTCGGTCACCGTTTCGAGTGCCTGTGCGCGACGTTCCTGCGCCTGACGAATCTGCGCCGCCGGCAACCCGCCCTGGAAAAGCGGCAGGGTGAATTGCAAGCCCACCGTGCCTGCGCTGCCGGTCTGACCCGGCTTGGGGCTGGTGCCCGCGCCGAAGGAGCCGAGATAGTTGAAATAGTTGCCGCCGACGACACCCGACAGCGTCGGCAATCGCGACGCCCGTGCGGCGCTGACATCATACTTGCTGGCGTCGCCGTTGCGCACCGCCGCGAGCAACACCGGGTTGTTCTTCAGCGCCATGTCTACCGCCGCGTCGGGCGAGGCCGGCAGATTCGGCAAAGCGGGCGGGTCCTCGAGCACGCCCGGTGGCGTGCCGACGAAACGGATATAGTTTTCCTTGCTCGAGATCAGTCGCGCCTGCGCGGTTTCCAACTGACTGCGCGCGATGGCGAGGCGCGCTTCGGACTGCGCGACGTCGGTGCGCGTCAGATCGCCGACCTGGAACCGGTCGCGCGCCGCCTGGAGGTTGACCTCCAGCACCTTCACGTTTTCCTTGTTGAGTCCGACGATCGCCTCGTCGCGGATCACGTCCATATAGGCGCCGACCACGCCGACGAAGAGATCCGATTCGCTGCCGCGCAGTTGATCGCGCGCGGCATCGGAGCGGATTTCGGCGCCCTTGACAGAATTCGCCACACGCCCGCCGCGATAGAGCGGGATGGTCAGCGCCGTATTGCCCTGAATCTGGCGATCGGGATTGGCCAGCGAGTTCGAACTGCTCAGCGCGTTTTCGGTGTAATTGCCGTTGACGCTCAGATTCGGCCGGCCCGCCGCCTTGGCGATCGGAACGTTTTCGTCGGTCGCACGCACGCCGGCGCGCGCCGCGGCAAGCGCGGGATTGGTGTTGTATGCCTTGACCAGCGCCTCGCGCAGCGTGTCGCCGGCGGCCGGCGCGGCCACCATGCCGATCATCGCCACCCCGGCGAGCAGAACCGAAACGCGCATCAAATCCCCACTTCGTTAGAACGCAAAACCGCGCGGCGCGGCGAACCCTGGCAGCGGAACGCAGTCGATATCGGCAAACGCGCGCAGCCCGAACGCGCCCTTGATCGCGCGGCCCGCCGCCAACCGTCGCACCCCGCGTTCGACGACCCCGGTAACCACCCGTCCGCCGGGCGCTACCTGATTCGCCAAGCTTTCGGGCAACCGCTCGACACACCCGTCGACGACAAGCACGTCGTAAGGCGCGCCCTTCGCGTAGCCTTTTTCTAGCGGTCCTTCGACCAATTTGACATTCCTCAACCCGGCCAACGCAGTCTTGGCGTGCGCGGCCAGGTCGGAATCGCTTTCGACCGCGACGACCGATGCGACCAGCCGGGCCAGAACCGCGGCAGTATAGCCTCCAGCCGCGCCGATCAGCAGCGCCCGGTCGGTGGGCAGCAAATAGGCTTCGGTCAGCAGCTTTCCCGTTGCGATCGGTACGTTGAGGAAGCGGCCGTTGCCGATCGCGACCGCCGTGTCGCGATAGGCCAGCGGACGTGCTTCGCCTGGCACGAACTTCTCGCGCGCGACGGTGGCCATCGCCGTCACCACGCGCGGGTCGTTGACCGCGTTGGGACGCAACTGGCTTTGCACCATCGCATGGCGCATGGCCTCGAAACTGGTGATGTCCGCCGCCGGATCGCTCATGGCCCCGCCCTTCGCATAACTGTTTTATGTATGCAACACACTTCGTGTCGCGCGTCTCCTATATGGTGCAGCCTCGCCTGCGCCAAGCAAAGACCGTTCAAATTCGACATCATCGGCGGCGTAGTGGTTGACTTGGACCCGCACCCTGCGCAAAGCCCCGCCCCTTGCCACATCGGGGCCCGATGGCGGAGTGGTGACGCAGAGGACTGCAAATCCTTGCACCCGGGTTCGATTCCCGGTCGGGCCTCCAGCAACAATGTCGGATAGCATTTAGCCGTCCCCGCTGTTGCAAGTTCGCGTCCCCTCTAAGGCGACTCGGCACCGACATCTCCTGGCCACATGTCCTGCATCTTCAACAAGATGCGAGGTCACAATGCCGAGTTCCCCTGCTACACCTTCGACGCCCCTTCACGAAACCGACGGCGGACGCCCGACCGAAGCCCGCGAATTCGAAGGCGCCTCCGCATGAGCGGCGCGTCAGATCAGTTCGACAACCGGCTGCTCTACCGCGTCGGCTTCGACGCGCCGGTCTGGGTCGGTCCGATGCTAGTCCGTCGCACTATCGGCTGGGAGTCCACCCGCCCCGGCGCGTTCATCGCCGCAGAGATGTACGCTCGCGTACTGACCGAACACGAGATCGCCGTGAGCCACACGGCAGACCTTCTGTTCGTGAACTGGCCCCCTTCCGTCGGCCCGCTGCCGATGGCGACCATCCGCATCGGCGAGATGCCGACAAACCCCGACCACATCAGGAAATGCCTGGACCTCTGCACCGCCGCCATGGCCCGCGAGGCGATGATGAAGCGCATGGACTGGTGGGAAGGCGACATTCCTCCGGCCTGGTCGCTCGCCACCACCGAGATCACCGAAGAGATCATGCGCCTCGACGGGACCGATTCGCATCACGTCTGGACGATGGCCGGACACGACGACCGCTTCGCCGTGACGCTGAGAAAGGTGACGACCGGCGAAGTCAACATCACGCGCCAGGGCAACCTGCTCCTCACCACCTACGCCGACCTCGCGCCCGGCGTCGTGCTCCAGCAGGTCCAGGAGACGTTCTTCCTCTTCGACGAGCCACAGCCCCTGGACGACATCGCCGCGCTCCGGCCGGGCAGCCGCCTCGGAGACGCGATCGGCGTGATCGACGCGCCCGTCGGCTACCTCCTCGCGCAGCTCGTCGTCCGCGACGTCGTCGACCGCCGCCCGGACGGCCACGTCTGGGTGGCCGTGTCCATGCCGCTCATCACCATGGCGCCGATACCCGAGGACGCGCTCGCGATGCTGGCGCCCGCCAGCCTGCCACGCGACGCGCGCGTCCCGATCTGGCTGGCCGTGAAGCGCCTCGAGCGCGCCGGGACGGTGCTGCCGATCACGGCCCCGCCGGGCGATCCGGCCGCGAAGGTGCCGAACGACTTCCCCTCGGCGATGCGGCAGCAGATCCCGGCCATCGCGGACGCAGCCTGGCGGACGATCCGTCGCGCACCCGTGGAACATCACCACCGGATCGCGCTCAAGATCATCGAATACATCCGGCGCCGGGTGTCGTTCGGCGACGATCCGTCCGAGATCATCACCGAGGAGGAAGTCCTAGCCAACTCGATGGCGACCCGCTTCCTGAACGACATCGATCCCGCGAGACGGGGCGGGAAGTTCTGCGTGAACCCGCTCCTCGACCCGAACTGCGATCCGGCGATCGCGGCCGAGGTCGCCTGGTCCATCCGCGTGATCCGGTCGCTATACGCCCAATTCCACGAGGACGGCGTGCGCGAGCATTCGCCCCTGGACATGCCCGATCCCTGCGTGACG
>JAFEEZ010000302.1 GCA_018240825.1 Pseudomonadota bacterium
AGCATCGATATCCTCCGCGCCGATCGCGAGGCCGGGCACGAGCTGCGCGGCGGGCGCGATCAAGGTCGCCGGCACCGCCACGGCCACGTCGACATCGGGGGCCGCCAGCGCGGCGGTGCGGATGCCGTCAAGCTCCACCAGCGTCGCCAGGCTGCCGTTCATTTTCCAGTTGCCCGCGATCAGCTTGCGCCGTGCCATGCATCCTCCGTTGTCCTCCTCTTGCGATAGCGCCATAGCGCCCGCAGGCAACCCGCTTGATGCAGCGCGCGCCGCCCCCTAAAGCGGCCGTTCTTCTCGTTTCATCGATCGGCGCCCATGCTCAGTATCTTTCGCGGCTTTCTGAATTCGAAGGTCGGCCTCATCATCACTTTCGTCGTGCTCGGCGTCATCGCCATCGCTTTCGGGCTGGGCGACGTGACTGGGTTGGGCTCGAATGCGATCAATGGCGGTCCGACAGGATCGACGCTGGCAACGGTCGGCAAGGAAGCGATTTCGTCGAACGAGATCAGGGCCAACACCGAACGGATGATCAACGCCTATCGCCAGCAATACCCGCAGCTGACGATGGAAGAGTTCATCGCCAAGGGCGGGTTCGATCAGCCGTTCGAAAACCGCATCAACAGCACTGCGCTCGCGTTGTTTGGCGAAAGCCAGGGGATGCGGGTCGGCCGGGCGCTGGCGGATACGGAAATCACCTCGCAAGCTCAGTTCAAGGGACTCGACGGCAAGTTCGACCCGAACCTCTACAAGCAATTCCTCGCGCAACAGCGAATGAGCGATAGCGAACTGCATACCGAAATCGCGCGCAACATGCTCGCCCAGCTGGTCATTGGTCCGATGATGCCGCAGTCGGTCGGCAAGTTCGTCGCGCCGGTGTCGATCGCCACTCCCTATGCCTCGATGCTGCTCGAAAAGCGTACAGGCACGGTCGCGTTCATCGACACCAAAAAGATGCCGGTCGGCGCGCCGGTGACCGACGCAGAGGCCGCCGCTTACTACAAGACCAATATCGACCGCTACACCGTGCCGGAGCGGCGGTCGGTGCGCTACGCGACCGTGTCGGTGACCCATCTACGCGCCAAATCGGCGCCCACCGATGCCGAGATCGCCAAGGCCTATCGCGATCAGGCGGCCAAGTTCGCACCGACCGAAACGCGGTCGGTGCGTCAGGTCGTTCTGCTCGACCAGAAGAGCGCCGACGCGCTCGCGGCGAAGGTTCGCAGCGGCGCCGCGATCGACGCGGCGGCGAAGGCGGTCGGGCTCGACGCCGCGTTGTTCGCCGATCAGACCAAGGCGGCTTACGCCGCGCAGACCAGTCCGGCGATCGCCGACCAGGTATTCGCGGCGGCCGGCGGCGCGGTGATCGGACCGGTCAAGACTCCGCTCGGCTGGGCGGTGATCCATCTGGAAAAGATCACGAAGGTGCCGGGTAAGACGCTCGACCAGGCCAAGCCCGATCTTGTCAAAGACCTGACCGAGCAGAAGACCATGCTCGCCGCCGCCGCACTCCGCCAGCAGATCAGCGACGCGATCAGCAACAATGCGACGATCGATGAGATCGCGCAGAAATTGGGGTTGAAACTGGAATCCTCGCCGGCGCTCGACGCGCAAGGCAACGATCCTGACGCCAGGACGCCGCCTCCGGCGCAGCCCGACCCGCTCAAGACGGCGCTGAGCGCGGTCGCGTTTCAGTCGGAAGCCGATGACGAACCGCAACTCGCGCCGATCGACAAGGAAGGCGGGTTCGCGCTGGTCAAGCTCGACAAAATCATTCCCGCCGCGCCACGTTCGCTGGCCAGCGTAATCGACGAAGTGAAGAAGAATTTCCTCATCGATCGCCAGGTCAGGAACGCGCGCGACATCGCCACTCAAGTGCGTGACAAGGTGAGCAAGGGCGTACCGCTCGCCAAGGCGCTCGCCGAAACCGGCATCAGGTTCGACGCGACCAAACCGATCAGCGGCACGCGCGGCCAACTCGTCGGCGCCAGCCGGCCCGACCGCGCCCTGATCCTGCTGTTCAGCACGCCGCAAGGCGCCGCGAAGGTGCTCGAAGCGCCGTACAAGGGCGGCTGGTTCGTGATCGCGACCGACAGCATCGTGCGCGGCGACGCCCGTCAGAAACCCGACGAGGTCGCCCGCCTGCGCGCCTATCTTGGCGGTCAGGCGGCCGACGAATACGCCCAGCAATTCGTCCGCGCAGTGCGCAACCAGGTTGGCGTCAAGCGCAACGACGCGGCGATCAACGCACTGCGCGCCGAACTGCTCGGTCAGGGCGGCACGCCCGACGGCCAGTAATCAGCCATGATCGAGGGGGCCGAACTGGCGCTCGATTTACTGGCCGCCGGGAAGCCCGCGCTGGTCTGGCGGCGGCAGATCGCCGATACCGAGACGCCGGTTGCCGCGGCGCTCAAGCTGATCGAACCCGGACGCGGGGACTTCCTGCTCGAATCGGTCGAAGGCGGCGCGGTGCGTGGACGACACAGCCTGTTGGGGCTGGCCCCGGATCTGGTGTTTCGAGCACATGGCGAGCGCGCCGAGATCAACCGGCATTGGCTGACTGACCGGGCAGCGTTCGCCGATGCGGACGAGCCGACGCTCTCCGCCTTCCGCAATCTCGTCGCGTCTTGCCGGATGGACGCGACGCCGTCGGAGCTGCCGCGAGCGCTTGCCTGCCTGGTGGGCTATTTCGGTTACGAGACCGTCGGGCTGGTCGAAAACCTGCCGCGCCCGACGGCCAACGGACTCGGTCTCCCGGACATGGTCTTCGTGCGCCCGACTGTCGTATTGATCTTCGACCGGCTCGCGGACCAATTATTCCTGGTCGCGCCGCTCTGGCCCGACTCGGGCCTGGCGCCCGAGAGCGCTGTCACATTGGCGGAGGAGCGGATCGACGCGGCCGCCGCCCGGCTGGCGAACGCGCCTGCCCCATCCCCCCGCGCCCGCGATCTGCCGGAACCCGCGCTGACCCCCGTGCTGCCCGATGGCGCGTACCGCGACATGGTGCTCAAGACGAAGGACTATATCGCGGCAGGCGACATCTTTCAGGTCGTGCTCGCGCAGCGCTTCACTGCGCCGTTCGCGCTGCCGCCGTTCGAGCTCTATCGCGCACTCCGCCGGATCAACCCTTCGCCGTTCCTCTATTTTCTCGATTTGCCCGACTTCGCGCTGTCGGGATCGAGCCCCGAAATCCTCGTGCGGCTGCGCGACGGCGAAGTCACGATCCGCCCGATCGCCGGCACGCGGCCGCGCGGCAAGACCGCCACCGAGGACGACGAGAACCGCGCGTCGTTGCTCGCCGATCCCAAGGAACGCGCCGAACATTTGATGCTGCTCGATCTCGGCCGCAACGATGCCGGGCGCGTCGGCGCGCCGGGCAGCGTCCGTGTGACCGACAGCTACACGGTCGAGATGTACAGCCACGTCATGCATATCGTGTCGAACGTCGTCGCGCGGCTCGACGCAGGCAAGGACGCGCTCGACGCGCTGTTCGCTGGCTTCCCCGCGGGCACAGTATCGGGCGCGCCGAAGGTCCGCGCGTGCGAGATCATCGCCGAACTCGAACCGGAGGCGCGCGGCGCCTACGCGGGCGGCGTCGGCTATTTCTCGCCCGACGGGTCGATGGATTCGTGCATCGTGCTCCGGACCGCGATTGTGAAGAACGGCGTCATGCACGTTCAGGCCGGCGCAGGGATTGTGGCGGACTCGACCCCCGAATACGAACAGCGCGAATGCGAGGCGAAAGCCGGCGCGCTGCTCGCCGCCGCGCGCGAAGCCGTCGCGCGCGCGCAGGACGTGGGGTTTGGACAATAAGCTCCGCCATGTTCCTGCGAAAGCAGGAGCCCAGGTGATTTCGCCAACGGCTGATTACTTGGCCCTGGGTCCCTGCATTTGGAGGAACACGGGCGTCACTGCGCCGGCTGGTTCGGATCCTCCTTTGTTCCTTTAGCGCGCTTGTCCGCCTTGAACGCTCGCGCCGCCGCCCGTGCGCAGCCGGTCTGGCCCCCCGTCCCGACGGGCGAACAGGTGTCCGGCAGGCCCGCCGCCTCGCGGCTGGTCTGCTCATCGGTCGCAAGCCGGGTAGTCCAGGCCTGGTTCTTGGGCGCAATCGGCCCGCTGTCCCGCAGTTCCTTGGGGATGCGATACGGATTGTCGATCTTTGTGCAGACGACGATCTCGTCCGCGGTCGATTCGGGGCATTTCTCGGTCGCGCCGATCGTCACGGACTTGATCCGTTTGGGCGGCTGGCCCGATTCGGCCTGCTTGTCCTGCGCAATCGCGGTCGCGGGCAACGCGAGCAGCGACAAGGCGGTTAGGGCGATACGGATCATGACAGGCGACCTTTTGTTGCGTGACTTCAACGCCCCCGAAATAGGATCGATCCCGTATCAATCCAGCCTTTCGCCGGCCGAAACGCGGCGAAACGAGGGCGCGGTGTCGATTGTCGTCGCGTCATAGACCCGCTAGCGGGGCC
>JAFEEZ010000303.1 GCA_018240825.1 Pseudomonadota bacterium
GGCACGAACCCGATGGCGGGCACGAACCCGGTCATCACGACCGCCCGCATCTTGTCCGCCATGCCGTCGCGGATTGCTTCGACCAGCCCCGCGCCGGACTCCAGCCGCTCGCGTATCGCCGACATGACGACGAGCCCGTTCAGCACCGCGACCCCGGCCAGGCAGATGAACCCGACCGCCGCCGACACCGAGAAGGCGATGCCGGTCGCCGCCAGGGTGAAGACGCCGCCCGCGAGACCCGACGGAACCGCGAGGAACACCGCCGCCGCGCGCCGCAACCCGCCCAACGCCATGTAGAGCAGGCCGAAGATCGCAGCGAAGCAGAGCGGCACGACCAGAGACAGGCGCTGAGATGCGGCCTGCAGGTTCTGGAACTGCCCGCCCCATTCCAGATAGGATCCAGAGGGCAGCCTCACCTTGTCGACCTTGGCCTGTGCCTCGGCGACGAACGAACCGACGTCGCGTCCGCGCACGTTGGTCTGGATGACCACCCGACGCTTTCCGTTCTCCCGGCTGATCTGGTTGAGGCCATCGCTGAACCGGAACTGCGCGACGGCCGAAAGCGGAACCGACCGCCGAGGCGCAGTCCCCGCCTGCGGCAACATGACGGGCAAGGCGGCCACCTGGTCGAGGCTCGCCCGCGTGCCGTCCGGCACCCGCACCGAGATCTCGAACCGGCGATCGCCTTCGAACAGCAGGCCGGATTCACGACCGCCCATCGCGGCGGACACCGTGTCGGCGACCTCCTCGACGGTGAGGCCGTATCTGGCGATGGCGCTGCGGTCGAAGCGGACGTCGAGGGTGGGCGCACCGCCCACCTGCTCGGCCTTCGTGTCGGCCGCGCTCGGTATCGCCTGAATCGTGCGGACGATGTCCGCCGCCGCTGCGCTCATCTTCTCAAGGTCGTCGCCATAGAGCTTGATGGCGACGTCGCCGCGAACGCCCGCGATCAGCTCGTTGAAGCGCAGCTGGATCGGTTGACTGACCTCGAAGGTCTGACCGAGCTGACCGCCGCTCGCCTTCTCAATGCGAGCGAGGACGTCGGCCTTAGTCTTGACGCCCGCCGGCCACTCCTCCTGCGGCTTCAGGATCACGAAGCCGTCGGATACGTTCGGCGGCATCGGGTCCGTCGCGACCTCTGCCGTGCCGGTCTTGGAGAACATCGTCTCCACCTCCGGCAGGGCCTTCACCGCGCGTTCGACGCCACGTTGCATGCTCAGCGACTGTTCAAGGCTGACGGACGGCACGCGGGTCGACGCGAGAGCGACGTTCTTCTCGTCGAGCTGGGGAATGAACTCCTGCCCAAGCCAGCCGAACACGGGAATGCAGAGCAGGAAGAACGCGAGACCGCCGACGATGAACGTCCACGGCCGGGCGACCGCCTTGTCGAGGAGCGGCAGATATCGCTCCTTGGTCTTGCGTATCAGCCAAACCTCCTTTTCGGCGACGCGCCCCCGGATGAGGATCGCGATCATCGCGGGCACGAAGGTCAGCGCCAGGATGAAGGCCGCGCCGAGCGCCAGCATGATCGTGATCGCCATCGGCGAGAACGTCTTGCCCTCGACCCCGGTGAACATCAGCAGCGGCGCGAATGCGAGCAGGATGATGGCCTGTCCGAACACGGTCGGCCGGATCATCTCCTGCGCCGCCCGCATCGTCTCTTCCAGCCGCTCACGCAGTGTCAGCAGCCGGCCTTCGTGCTCCTGCCGGTGTGCGAGGCGCGCTAGGCAGTTCTCGATGATGATCACCGCCCCGTCGACGATGAGGCCGAAGTCCAGCGCACCGAGGCTCATCAGGTTTCCGGGCACCCGGAACGCGTTCATCCCCATCGCCATCATCAGGAACGAGAACGGAATGACCAGCACCGCGATGATCGCCGCCCGCCAATTGCCGAGGAGCATAAACAAAGCCGCTGCCACGAGAAGCGCCCCTTCGACGAGGTTGCGCTCGACGGTCGCGACCGTCGCGTTCACCAGCTTCGACCGGTCCAGCACCACCGTCACCTTGACGCCGGGCGGAAGCGACTTCGTCACCTGGTCGAGCCGCTCCGCCACCGCCTTGGCGACGATGCGACTGTTTTCGCCGATCAGCATGAGCGCCGTGCCGACCACGGCCTCCTGGCCGTTCATGCTCGCCGCTCCGGTGCGAAGATCGCCGCCGATCGACACCGTGGCGACGTCCTTCACGGCGACGGGAACCCCGCTCCGCGTCGCGACGATCGCCGTCTGGATCTCGTCGATCGAGCGGACGCGTGCGTCGGCGCGCACCAGATAGGCCTCGCCGCTGCGGTTGAAGTAGTTGGCGCCGACAGCGAGGTTCGCTGCCTCCAGCGCCTTGGCCAGCTCCGAATAGGAGATGCCGTAGGCGCTGAGCTTGGTCGGATCGGGTTCGACAACGAACGTCTTCGCGTAGCCGCCGATCGAATCGACGCCCGCGACGCCCTGAACCGTGCGCAACTGCGGTCGGATGATCCAGTCCTGCACAGTGCGGAGGTATCCCGCCTTGGCGACCTCAGTGGTCAGCCGGTCGCCCTCCGGGGTCAGGTAGCTGCCATCCGACTGCCAGCCGGGCTGGCCGTCCACGACCTTCGCGCCCTTGCCGTTCGGCTGGGCGTAGCCGACCGAATACATGAGCACCTCGCCGAGACCGGTCGTGACCGGACCGATCTGCGGCTGAACGCCATCGGGCAGGGTATCGCGCGCCTGAGTCAGTCGCTCGCTGACCTGCTGACGGGCGAAGTAGAGATCCGTCTGATCGGTGAAGATCGCCGTGACCTGGCTGAAGCCGTTCCGGGACAGCGACCGGGTGGTCTCGAGCCCCGGGATGCCGGCCAGCGCCGTCTCGATCGGGAAGGTCACGCGCTTCTCGATCTCGATCGGCGAAAGTCCGCGCTCGACCGTGTTGATCTGCACCTGGCGGTTCGTGATGTCCGGCACCGCGTCGATCGGCAGCTTCGTCAGCTGCCAAAGGCCGAGGCCCGCCACGACGAGAAAGATGAGGAGCACCGCCCATCTCGCGCGGACGGACAGAGAAATGAGGTTCGCGATCATGGTCTATTCCTCCTCGCCCGAGCCCTTGGAAAGCTCCGCCTTCAGGAGGAATGCGTTCTTGGTCGCGACCTGCTGGCCGGGCTTAAGACCGGACACGATCTCGACGCGCCCGGCCGATCGACGGCCGAGGGTCACAGCCACGGCGCGGAAGCCGCTACCGGTCCGCACGAACACCTTGTCCCGGCCGTCGACCGTCTGAACCGAGTCCTCGGGCAGCACGATCGCCGACGTCATTGCGCCGCGCTGCGGCTTCAACCGGACGCGGACAGCGAGGCCGGGCTGAAGCCCGCCGGGAACGTCGAGCACCGCCGTCGCCGTCCGCGTCTCGCCGTTCAACGCAGTTGTAACGGACCGGACGGTCGCATCGACCGTCCGACCATCGGGCAGCTCGACGATCGCCCGATCACCGGAAGCCACGCGCTGAGCGTCGGCCGCCGGGATCGCGGCCTCGACCTGGATTCGGCTCGCGTCCGACACGCGGAACAGCTCGGCCTCGGGCTGGACGAATGCGCCGAGCGTCACGCTCTCCGCGCTGACACGCCCGGAGATCGGGCTTCGCACCACGACGCCGCGTCCGTCACCGGTGACGCCGGCAGCGCTGGCCGCCGCCTGCGCGCGGCGGAGCTCGGCCTCGGCCGCCGCCGCTTCCGCCTCGGCGCGCTCGAGCTCGACCTTGGCCGAGACGCGCTCCTTGTAGAGGAAGCGCTCGCGGGCAAGCGCCTTCTGTGCAAGCACCAGCTTGGCGTTTGCGGTGCTGCGCTCGGCGACGATGCCCGCCGCATCGCGGCTCTCCACGATCGCCAGCGTCTCGCCGACGCGGACTGGATCGCCGATCCGCTTGAAGATGCGCGTGACCGCACCGCCCGCGCGGGCGGTGACGAGCGCCTCGCCGCCGGGTGACGGCGCCACGGTCGCGGTCGCTATGATCTCCGCACCGAGACCGCCAGCGGAGACTGTCTCGGTCTCGATCCCGGCTGCGGTCACCGCAGTGGCGGTCATCGACAAGGTGTCGGGCGCGGCCGGCTCGGGTTCGGGCTTGGCGGCGACGTCGGCCTTGGGCGAGTCGTTCGAGCAGCGTGCGACGGAGAAGCCGCCCACCGCCGCCACGAGCACGGCGGCGGCGATGCCGCCGACCGCGCGCTTGTCGTTCAGATTCATTTGATGTCTCCGGAATTGGGGGCCGCAGCCGTCAGGCGGGCGAGACGCGCCAGCGCGTCGTGATAGGCGGCGAAGGCGTCCACGGCGGACGCACGGGTTTCGGAAAGGGTGCGCTCGGCGTCGATGAGGACGATCTGCTCGAACTTGCCCTGGCCGTAGCCGATGCGGGCAATTCGCGCGGCCTCCATGGCCGCAGCCATCGCAGGTCCCGACGCCCGCGCCCGCGCTGCAGCATTGGCAACCTCCGTCTGCGCGTTGCCGATCTCGGTCCGCGCCTCGAGGACGGCCAGCCGACGGCGGGCTTCCGCCTGGTCTCTGAGGGCCATCGCCTGGCCGAGCTGCGCCCGGCCGCTGTTGAACAGCGGGATCGGGATCGACACGCCGACCACTGCGGCGTTGTCGCCGGTGCCCTGCAGTCGCCGGATGCCGGTGCTGACGGTTAGATCGGGCACGCGCTGCGATCGCGCCAGCCGCACACCGGCGTCGGCCGTGGCGACGTCGGCTCTGGCAGCCGCCAGCGCCAGCGTGCCCTCGACCTCGAATGGTGCCGATGGGCCGTAGCCACCACCGCCGCCCAGCCGGTCGAACCAGGCCATGTCGAGCGGCTGGTCGATCGGCTGGCCGAGCAGCAGGCTCAACGCGTTCCGTGCGGCCGCCGCGTCGCCGCGCGCCGTCTCAAGCGCGGTCCGCGCGTTGACCTCAGTCACAGCCGCGCGCTGTTCGTCCAACGGCGACGTCGCGCCGACCTGAACGCGGTCACGAGCGATCCGCAAGCCTTCGGACGCAAAGCCCAACTGCTCCTCGGCGATGGTGACGCGCTTCTCGGCGGCAAGCGCGCGGATGTAGGTCTGCGTTATGCTGAGCCGCAGATCCGCCTCGGCGATCACGACTTCCAGCCGTGCCCTGACACCCTGCGCCCCAGCCACCGCAAGGCGAGCGGAACGCTTGCCGCCAAGCTCGATGGGAAGCGAAAGCGACACGGTCGTCTCCGACTGCGAGAATCCGCGATAGGGGCCCGTCCCGACGACGTTCTCGGCCGTGGCGGATGCGGTTGGATTGGGCGGGAGGCCGGCGACCGTCCGAGCCGCATCGGCTGCACGGACCCCGGCATTGGCGGAGTCAACAGATGGCGA
>JAFEEZ010000304.1 GCA_018240825.1 Pseudomonadota bacterium
CCGGCTCGCCGTGCTGAGCCGCGATGAGGTTATCGGCGCGCCGGAACTCAGCGTCATTCTCGGGACACCGGCCGAAACCCAGACGCCGAACGACATCAGCCTGGACGCGGCCGTGCGGGCTCGGATCGATCGGCTGGCGCGCGAAGACCCGCGCGCGCTCGGCGACGGCACCCTCTACGAACGAATCATCGCCGAGGTCGAGCGCCCGCTGATCGAGGCGATGCTGGCCCGTCATGGCGGCAACCAGTTGCGCGCGGCCCGCGCCATGGGGATCAACCGCAACACGCTCCGGAAACGGCTGGATGTGCTGGAAATCCACGTCGACCGCACGGTGGAATGAGGCCAAACCGCGACGCATACCATAATTATGTGTTTTCTCGGCCACAAAGGCGTTGTAATCCTGCAACGATGAATGATGAGGCGGCAACGGTCGAGACTCCCCCCGGCTGGCGGCGCCTGGAAATCAACCCAGCGATCGAGTTCGGTCTGCTTGCGCTCGCCATAGGTGTCGCCATTGCGACCTATTTCATCGTCAGAGGGGGACAGGCGCCGAAGCCACTGCTGACGCCGCCTCTCGTCGCAAGCCTGCTCGTCGCCAATCTGGTTTGTTGCGGTAGCTTGATCGTCCTGCTCGGCCGCCGGATCGCCAGGCGGCGCTCGATCTCGTCCGACGCTCGCGGTCGCGCACAGCTGCACGTTCGCCTGGTCGCGATCTTCTCGATCCTCGCGAGCGTTCCGACGATCCTCCTCGCCGTGATCGCGTCGGTGCTGTTTCAATACGGCGCCGAATTCTGGTCGTCGGGTCGCGTGCGCGACGTCATCGAGAACAGCAAGAACCTGGCGGAGGCGTCGTACAATGAGCTGATCAGCTACGTTGACAACGAGAACGTCGCGATCGCGAACGACATCAACCAGATGATCTTCAGATGGAAGTGGGCGGTCGGCAGCCCGGAATTTCACAACGCCTACGTCCAGGACGTCTACCTGCGCAGCCTGTCCAATTCGGTGATCTTTACGGTCGATCCCGACGGCAAGATCGTCTTTCGCGATCGCGTGCTGAATTCCGCGGAGTTCGAGGACAAGATTCTACCCGAGGACATGAAGAAAGTCGCGGCTGGACAACCTGTTCGCGGCACAAACGCCAAGCGGACCTACTCGTTGACGCCGATCCCCGGCACCAACATGCTCCTCTATTCGACACGCGAAGTCGGCGCGACCGAGATGGACGAACGTCTCAAGCTCGCGAACAGAACGGTCGCCGATTATAACAGCCTGCGCGTCCGGTCGCGCGCGATCCAGCTGCAATTCAACGCGGCGCTGCTCGTCATTTCGCTTTTGATCATCGCCATCGCGGTGTGGATCGCGCTGGTCGTCGCCGCTCGCCTCGTGCGTCCCGTCAATCAGTTGGTCGGCGCAGCCCGGCGAGTCGCGGACGGCGATTTGTCGGCGCGGGTGCCCGAAACGCGCGCCGACGACGAGGTCGGCACGCTGGCAAATGCGTTCAACGCGATGACGAGCCGATTGGAAGCGCAGACAGATGCGCTGGAACAACGCCGCGCGCTGATCGAAGCGGTGATGTCGGGGGTGAGCGCGGGCGTCATCTCGGTCAGGGGCGACGGGATCACTCGCCTGCTCAATGCTTCGGCCGCCGATTTGCTCAAGCTCGACTCGGACCGAGCGGTCGGCGTGCAGCTTGCCGACATATCACCGGAACTCGCCCGAATGCTGGCCGGCGATGCTCGCGAAGCGATCGTCGAACTGACCGCAGGGGGCGAGAAGCGCACGCTCGCGGTGCGCATTACGGCGGATGAGGACGGCCGCGTGCTGACCTTCGACGATATCACCCAGCAGCTGCTCGACCAGCGTCGCGCCGCGTGGTCCGATGTCGCGCGGCGCATCGCACACGAGATCAAGAACCCGTTGACTCCAATCCAGCTCGCCGCGGAGCGGCTTCAGCGCCGCTACGGCAAAACGATCGAAGAAGGCGACGCGATTTTCCGCCAGCTGACCGACACGATCGTGCGCCAGGTTGGGGACCTCCGCCGGATGGTCGACGAATTCTCGTCGTTTGCGCGCATGCCCAAGCCGATATTCCATCGGGAGTCGCTGATAGACCTCACGC
Source organism: Pseudomonadota bacterium (assembly GCA_018240825.1). Lineage (GTDB taxonomy): Bacteria > Pseudomonadota > Alphaproteobacteria > Sphingomonadales > Sphingomonadaceae > Sphingomonas. The sequence continues at coordinate 2,123 of JAFEEZ010000304.1, forward strand.
GGCAGGCCTTGTTCCTGCACGAAGTCGCGCATCCTGCGATCCGTTTCACGCTGACCGCTCCGGATGCGGCAACGCTCGTGTGCGATCGCCGCCAGATCGGCCAGGCGCTCACCAACATCATCAAGAACGCCGTCGAGGCGATCGAGGCGCGCGGGGAAGGCCTGGCCGGCATGGTGGCGGTCGCGCTGTCGGTCGGCGACCGGAAGACCACCGTCGAAGTCGCGGACGACGGCATCGGCCTACCGCTCGAGCGTGACCGGATTGTCGAACCGTACATGACGACGCGCGCGCGAGGCACCGGTCTCGGTCTCGCGATCGTCAAGAAGATCATCGAGGAACATTGCGGCACGATCGCATTTGCCGACCGACCCGGCGGCGGCGCCGTCGTGACAATGCGTTTCGACACCGCGGC
>JAFEEZ010000305.1 GCA_018240825.1 Pseudomonadota bacterium
ATCGGCTTGCCGGTCTCCGGATGGGGACCGATCTCGCGCGGCAGGCTCAGCAGCTTGAGCGCCATCTCCAGATCGAGCTCGACGTCCTTGGGAATCGACGCGCGCTTGGCGTCCTTGCCCTCGCCGAGCTGTATATACGGGCCGAACCGCCCCGACTTGCGCTCGACCTCGAGGCCGGTCGCCGGATCCTTGCCCAGCCCTTCCGGCCCGCTGTCCTCGCCCTCCGCGCCGCCGGGTTGCGCGAAGCGGCGGGTGTATTTGCACTCGGGATAGTTCGAGCACGCAATGAACGCCCCGAATTTGCCACCGCGCAGGGCGAGCTGGCCCTTGCCGCAATTTGGGCAGAGCCGCGGGTCGCCACCGTCGGCCTTGTCGGGGAAGAGGTAGGGCGCGAGGAACTTGTCGAGCTGCTGCGTGACCTCGGACGGCTTGAATTCCATCACCTCCGACGTGCGCGGCTTAAAATCGCGCCAAAACGCATCGAGCACTTGCTGCCATTGCGCACGGCCGCCAGAGATTTCGTCGAGCTCGTCCTCCAGCTCTGCGGTGTAGTCATAGCTGACATAGCGCTCGAAGAAGCGTTCGAGGAAAGCCGTCACCAGTCGGCCCGATTCCTCGGCGAAGAAGCGGTTCTTCTCGACGCGAACGTAATCGCGGTCCTTGAGCACCTGGATCGTCGAGGCATAGGTCGACGGGCGGCCGATACCGAGTTCTTCCAGCCGCTTGACCAAAGACGCTTCGGAAAAGCGCGGCGGCGGCTGAGTGAAATGCTGCTCGGCGGTCACCTCGCGCTTGGCCGGCGCATCGCCGTCGCGCAGCCGCGGCAGGCGGCGCGATTCCTCATCCGCCTCGTCGTCCTGACCCTCTTCGTACAGCGCGAGATAGCCCGGGAAGATCACGACTTGCCCCGTCGCGCGCAGCCCGTGCCGGCCGGTGCCGTCGGCGAGGTCGATAGTGGTGCGTTCCATGCGCGCCGACGCCATCTGGCTCGCCATCGCGCGCTTCCAGATCAGGTCGTAGAGCCGCGCGTGGTCGCCCGATCCGGCGCGGTCCTTCGAAAAATCGGTCGGGCGGATCGCCTCATGCGCTTCCTGTGCGTTCTTGGCCTTGGTCTGGTACAGGCGCGGCTTGTCAGGGACGTAGCTCGCGTCGTAGCGGCCGGTGATGGCGTTGCGTGCGGCCGAAATCGCGCCGCCGTCCATCTGCACGCCGTCGGTGCGCATATAGGTGATCGCGCCGTCCTCGTAGAGCCCCTGCGCGATCCGCATCGTGTGGCTGGCGGAGAAGCCGAGCTTGCGCGCCGCCTCCTGCTGCAGCGTCGAGGTGGTGAAGGGCGGCGGCGGGTTGCGTGTCGCGGGCTTGGTTTCGACCGACTGGACGGTGAAGCGCCCGTTCTCCACATCGGCCTTCGCCTTCATGGCGTCAGCCTGGTTGCCGATAGTGAGCCGGTCGATCTTGTCGCCGTTCCATTTGACCAGCCGCGCGGTGAACGGCGTGCCGTCCTGTTCCATCAGCGCGGCGACCGACCAGTACTCCTGCGCGACGAAAGCTTCGATCTCGCGCTCGCGGTCGACGATCAGGCGCAACGCCACCGACTGGACGCGGCCGGCCGACCTGGCGCCCGGCAACTTGCGCCACAGAACCGGTGAAAGCGTGAAGCCGACCAGATAATCGAGCGCGCGGCGGGCGCGGTAGGCGTCGATCAGATCCTCGTCGAGCGCGCGCGGATGCAGCATCGCCTCGGTCACGGTCGCCCTGGTGATCGCGTTGAACGTGACGCGCTGCACCTCCCTGGGCAGTGCTTTCCGCCCGCGCAGCACTTCCTGGACGTGCCACGAAATCGCCTCGCCCTCGCGGTCGGGGTCGGTGGCGAGGATCAGACGGTCGGCCCTTTTCGCCTCCTCGGTGATCGCCTTCAGCTGCCTGGCCTTGTCGGGATAGTTCTCCCAGTCCATCGCGAAGCCGGCGTCGGGATCGACCGACCCGTCCTTGGGCGGCAAGTCGCGGACATGCCCGTAGCTCGCGAGCACGCGATAGTCCGATCCCAGATATTTCTCGATGGTTTTCGCCTTGGCCGGCGATTCGACGATGACAAGCTGCATGGCCGTGAAAAACAATCCTTCTCGCGTACGCGTGTAAGGTGGGGAGGCTCCGCGCCGGGCGTCAATCCCCCGGCCGGAGCGAGCGCCAGGCAATGAGGAACGCGACGGCGAGCGCCAGGTCGCCGCACGACAGCGCGAATGTCGCGGCGCCGGTGCGGGCACCTGTCCAAAGGACCGCGCACGGAATCCAGAAGCTCAGTTTGGCCACGACGCCCAACAACATGAACGCGCGATAGCGCAGCGGATCGTCGCCGATCGTCCAATAAACCAACTGCCAGGCTGCCGCCGCGCCGACGAAGCCGTAATAATATTCCGGACGATCGAGCGCGGCGGCGGGCGCCGCCACCTGCGGTTCGAGAAAATAGAGCGGGAGCAGCATCGCCAGCCCGTAAATCGCCGCGCCGCGGAACAGCCCGCGTGCTTGCCGTTCGGTCATGTGAGGCCCACCCTTCCGCCCGCGTGCCTCTCCAGCCGGCCCGCCAGTTCGAGTTCGAGCAACACGGTCGCCACCATGGCCGGCGTGAGCCCCGACTGGCGGATCAGCTCGTCGATCGCGACTGGCGCCGGACCGAGCAGGGCCACCACCGCCCCGCGTTCCGCGTCCCCCGGATCATGCGGCGGCATGGCGTCAAACTCGCTTGCCGGGCTGCGCACCATCCGCGCGTCGATCGGGCGGATCGATTCGAGGATGTCCGCGGCCGATTGCACCAGGGTCGCGCCGTCGCGGATCAGCTGGTTGCAGCCCTGCGCGCGCGGGTCGAGCGGGCTGCCAGGCACCGCCATGACGTCACGTCCGGCCTCGTTCGCCAGCCGCGCGGTGATCAGCGAGCCGGATCTGGGCGCGGCCTCGACCACGACTGTGCCGAGCGCGAGGCCCGCGATGATGCGGTTGCGGTGCGGGAAGTTGCGCGCGAGCGGCTCCATGCCCGGCGGCTGTTCGGCGATCAGCAGCCCCTGCTGCGCGACCTGTTCCTGCAAATCGCGGTTTTCGGGTGGAAACGAAATGTCGATGCCGCTGGCGATCACCCCGATCGTACCGGTGGCGAGCGATCCGTTGTGCGCGGCGGTGTCGAGCCCGCGCGCCAGGCCCGAAACCACCACCACGCCCTCGCGCCCCAGCTCGACCGCCAGCCCGCGGGCGAAGCGGCAAGCCGCCGCCGAGGCATTGCGCGCGCCGACCATCGCGACCGCGGTGCGCGACGCCAGCATGATGTCTCCGCGCACAGTCATCGCCGCGGGGGCATTGTCGAGTTCGGCGAGAAGGACCGGGTAATCGGCGTCGTCGAGAAACACGTAGCGCGCGCCGAGCTTCTCGACCGCCGCAATTTCGCGCTCGACGACGTTCGCTTGCGTCACCTTCGGCGCTCGCCCGCCGCCACGCGCAGCGAGATCGGGCAGCGCATCGATCGCCGCCTCCGCACTGCCGAAGCGGGCGATCAGCTGGCGATAGGTGATCGGCCCGATGCTCGGCGTGCGAATCAGCCGTAATCGCGCGACCCGCGGATCAGCCATGCTTGCGCCCGAAGCGCGGCTCGGCACCGGCGAGCAGCCGGTCGATATTCGCGCGGTGCTTCCACAACACCAACAGCGCGAGCGCGATCAGCAGCAGCACGAGATCGAAGCGTCCTAGGACCGCCGCCGCGATCGGCGTCGCGATAGCCGCGCTCATCCCGGCCACCGACGAGATCCGAAATACAGCGAAGAGGCCGAGCCACACCGCAGCGAACACCAGCACGATCGGCCAATACAGCCCGAGGCAAACGCCGATCAGCGTCGCAACGCCCTTGCCGCCGCGAAAACGCAGCCAGACCGGATAGAGGTGCCCGAGGAAGGCGGCGGCGGCGGCGGGAACTTCATGTCCCGGAAACAGCCAGCCGGCGATCAGCACGGCGACCAGGCCCTTGCCGCCGTCGAGCAACACGGTCGCGAGCGCCAGCCCCCTGCGCCCGGTCCGGAGCACGTTGGTTGCGCCGATGCTGCCCGACCCGATCTGGCGCAGGTCGCCTGCGCCGAACAGCCGCGTCAGGATCACCCCGAACGGGATAGACCCGAGCAGATAGCCCAGCAGCATCGCGGCCGCCGGCGGTTCCCAAAGATACTCGGTCGGCAACGCGGCACCCCCTGTCGTTGCGGATATAGAACAAGCGATCGGGGGGTGCCACTGATCTTGATCAGACGCGTCGTCCGGTCCAACGGCTGAGCATGGACGCGCGACCGATCCTGTTGTTCGATTCGGGGGTCGGCGGGCTGTCGGTGCTGGGCGCGGTGCGCGAGTTGCTGCCGCAGGCGAGTCTGGTTTATGTCGCCGATTCGGCGGGATTTCCCTATGGGACCAGGAGCGAAGCGGAGATCGCCGCGCGGGTGCCGACGCTTCTCGGGCGGCTCGCCGAACGGTACGATCCTCTGCTGATCGTGATCGCCTGCAACACCGCGTCGACGATCGCGCTGAACCACGTCCGCTCTGCGCTCGATATCCCGATCGTCGGCACCGTGCCGGCGATCAAGCCCGCCGCCGCAATGAGCGAGGCGCGGGTGATCGGCGTGCTCGGCACCGAGGCGACGGTGCGCCAGCCCTATGTCGACGACCTCGCCGCGCGGTTCGCCAGCGATTGCGCCGTGCTGCGGCATGGATCGGCGGCGCTGGTCGAGCTGGCGGAGGCGAAGTTGCGGGGAGAGCCGGCCGATCCGGCGGCCTGCCGCGCGGCGATCGCGGGATTGTTCGACCAGCCGGGCGGCGACCGCATCGATGTGGTGGTCAACGCCTGCACGCACTTCCCGCTGGTCGCCGACGAACTCGCCGCAGCGGCGCCGCATCCGGTGAGCTTCGTCGACGGCGCCGCGGGGATCGCGCGCCGGATCGCGCATCTGACATCGGGGCGGAACTGGCCGGCCGCGCCGGGACACCGTGCGGTGTTCACGCGGCTGGGCGACGCCGAAGCGCGCCTCGCCCCGGCGCTGGCGCGCTATGGCATCGTGCGGATCGAAGCGCTTTAGGCCGCGGCGGGCATCGCCATGCGCAACCGCTCCGCATAGTAATCCGCCAACACGGCGTGGACGTAGCGCGCGGCGGGATCGGGCGCGTGTTGGGCCGCGGCGCGTTCCTGCGCCTCGCGGCGGCGAAGATAGTCCTGGTCGTGGTCCGGCGGGCCGCTCTGGTCGGTCATTCTCATGCTCCGGCAAACACGGGCGGGAGCGGATACGCTGCTCTCGATCGTCCGGTCTTCGCCGGGCGACGACTCGTTATAGCAGCGACATAAATCTCTTTCGCTTACCTGGAGCAACATTGCGCCTGCATGTTTCGCACGCATAACCGATGGAAAAATGCAGCGGCCCGCGCTACGGGCACGTCATGAGCGACAGCAGCACGCAGCCCGTCGATTATTCGCGGGTGTTCACCCAGGCGATCGACCGGTTGCACGAGGAGGGACGCTATCGCGTGTTCATCGACATCCTGCGCAACAAGGGGATGTTCCCGAACGCGCGCTGTTTCGCCGGGCATAACGGGCCCAAGCCGATCACCGTGTGGTGCTCGAACGATTACCTGTCGATGGGCCAGCACCCGAAGGTGATCGCGGCGATGGAGGAAGCGCTGCACGACGTCGGCGCGGGGTCGGGCGGAACGCGCAACATCGGCGGCAACACGCATTACCATATCGACCTCGAGGCCGAGCTCGCCGATCTCCACGGCAAGGAAGGCGCGTTGCTGTTCACCAGCGGCTATGTGTCGAACGAGGCGACGCTGGCGACGCTCGGCAAGCTGCTCCCCGGCTGCGTGATCTTTTCGGACGAACTCAACCACGCGTCGATGATCGCGGGCATCCGCAATTCGGGGTGCGAGAAGCGCATTTTCCGCCACAACGACCTCGCGCATCTCGAAGAGCTTCTAGCGGCCGAAGATGCCGGCGTGCCGAAGCTGATCGCGTTCGAGAGCGTCTATTCGATGGAGGGCGATATCGCCCCAATCGCGGCGATCTGTGACCTTGCCGACAAGTATAACGCGCTGACCTATTGCGACGAGGTGCACGCGGTCGGGATGTACGGCCCGCGCGGCGGCGGGATTTCGGAACGCGACGCGGTCGCACATCGCCTGACGATCATCGAAGGCACTTTGGGCAAGGCGTTCGGTGTGATGGGCGGTTATGTCGTGGCCGACCAGACGATCATCGACGTGATCCGATCCTACGCGCCGGGGTTCATCTTCACCACCAGCCTGTCGCCGGTGCTGGTCGCGGGCGTGCTGGCGAGTGTGCGTCACCTCAAGGCGTCGAGCGCCGAACGCGGCGCACAGCAGGCGTCGGCGAAACTCCTCAAGGGTATGCTGACCGCCGCGGGGCTGCCGGTAATGCAGGGTGACACGCACATTGTCCCGCTCCTGGTCGGCGATCCCGTAAAAGCAAAGAAGATCAGCGACATATTGCTGGCTGAATATGGCGTATACGTCCAACCGATCAATTACCCGACAGTGCCGCGCGGCACCGAGCGGCTGCGCTTCACGCCAGGGCCGACGCATGACGAGGGCATGATGCGCGACCTGACCGACGCGCTGGTCGAGATCTGGGGCCGGCTGGAGCTGCGCAAGGCGGCCTAGGCTCCGTACTCGATAAGGTTGCGGTATTGCGGCGTTGCTGATTCAAGGTTTCTGCTGATGTGTGGAGGTGTTGGATGGGGCGGCAGTTGACGTGGTTGAGTGATGCGGAGTGGGCGCGGATTGAACCGTTGCTGCCGCGAGGTCGCAAGGGAGCGCGCCGGGTTGATGACCGGCGGGTGATTTCTGGCATCGTGCATATGCTGAAGATCGGCGCGCGGTGGCGCGACTGCCCGCCTGAGTACGGGCCCTACACGACGATCTACAACCGCTTCCATTGCTGGAGCCGGCAAGGCGTGTGGTTCGCGGTGTTCGAGGCGCTGACGGGATACAGCGGGGTATGGGGATCGGTCGCGATCGATTCGACCAGCATCAAGGTCCACCGTTCGGCAGCCGGCGCAAAAGGGGGGCCTTTGCGCAAGGCATCGGCACCTCGCGGGGCGGACGAACCAGCAAGATACACGGCCTGACCGACAGCGCCGGGCGTCCCCGCATCCTGCTGATCTCGCCCGGCAACCTGTCCGACATGACCATGGCGCCCGCGTTGATCGAGGCAGCGGCGGGCCGCTTCGACAAGCTGATCGCCGACCGTGGCTACGACAGCAACGCCATCCGCGCCGCCATCCAGAACCAGGGCGCCGAGGTTGTGATCCCGGCAACCCGCAGCCGCAAGGCTCCCATCCCCTACGACCGCGGCGCCTACCGCGCCCGCAACCTCGTCGAACGCCTCTGGTGTCGTCTCAAGGACTGGCGGCGCATCGCCACCAGATACGACAAACTCGCTACCAACTACATGGCCGGCGTCTTCCTCGACGCCGCCATCACCTTCTGGTGCAATTGAGTCCAGACCCTAGGCCGGCAGCACTTCCCGCGCCATCCCCGCTTTCGTGGGATGACGGTTTGGAGCTTAGGGTTTGGCGCCCATCTCGCTGACGTTGCCTGCGAATTCCTCGAAGTCCTTCGCCTCGCTGAAATCGCGATAGACGCTGGCGAAGCGGATATAGGCGACCGAATCGAGGCCCTTGAGGCCGTCCATCACCAGTTCGCCGATTCGTTTCGACGAGACTTCGGCATCGCCCAGCGTCTCGAGCTGGCGCTGGATGCCCGACACCAGCCGCTCGATCTGCACCGCTTCGACCGGCCGCTTGCGCGCCGCGATCTCGATCGAGCGGAGCAGTTTCTCCCGCTCGAACGGCTCCTTCCTGTCCTCGCTCTTGAGCACGACGAGTTCGCGCAACTGGATGCGCTCAAACGTGGTGAAGCGCGCGGCGCACCCTTCGCATTGCCGCCGCCTGCGGATCGCGGCGCCGTCCTCGGTCGGCCGCGAATCCTTTACCTGACTGTCTTCATGTCCGCAGAACGGGCAACGCATGGGTCGGGGGTCCGTCGTTCGTAATGGTCAGCCGGACCCTACCGAATCACGCCTTCTTGGCGAAGCGGTTATACGCCATGATACCGCCGCCGATGATCGCGCCGGTCGCCATCGATATCGGGAGCAGGATCGCGGCCACCGCGCCCACGGCGGCGGCGCCGGCGATCTTTTGCGCGTCCTCATTCTTCATCAGCCCGCGCGCGGCCTGTTCGGCTTCGGCGGCGCTGTTCATGACGAAGGTCTTGGCCGATTCGAACGTGCTCTCGCCGTCGCCGGCAACGAACGCGCCGCAATTCGCGCAATATTTGGCGCCGTCGGGCAGCGCCGCGTCGCAATGCGGGCACATGCGGGTCAGATTCTCGGTCATCTAACTATCCTTGGTAGATCGGGAACCGGTGGCATAGTGCATTAACACGCTGCTGCACAGCATTTTCTATCTGCGCGTCGCCCTGTTCACCATTTTTGGCCAGTCCGTCGAGCACGTCGGCGACCATATTGCCGATCTCGCGGAACTCGGCCGGGCCGAATCCGCGGGTGGTGCCGGCGGGCGACCCGACGCGGATGCCGCTGGTCTTGACCGGGGGCAGCGGGTCGTTGGGGATGCCGTTCTTGTTGCAGGTGATGCCCGCGCGCTCGAGCGCTTCGTCGGCATCCTTGCCGGTCACGCCGAGCGGGGTGAGGTCGATGAGAGCGAGGTGCGTGTCGGTCCCGCCGGAGACGACTTCGCAGCCGCGCTCCTTGAGCGTCGCGGCCAGCACCTTGGCGTTTTCGATGATCCCTGCGGCGTAGGTTTTGAAGCCGGGCTCCA
>JAFEEZ010000306.1 GCA_018240825.1 Pseudomonadota bacterium
AACTCGTCCTTGCCCGAGCCGAGGCTCTTGAGGATCGCGGAGATGTGGTTCTGCGACGATTTGTACTGGTCGAAATAGCCGGTCAGCCTGGTCCCGAAAATCTTGTCGAGGAACCCGCGCCCGCCGCCGAAAAACTTGCCGTTATTGGCGGGATCAAGCTTCTCGATCGTCAGCCGTAGCTGGACGAGGTCGGCGCCGACGCCCTGATCCTTGTCCATCGCGCGCACCGGACGGTCGAGGAAGCGGTTCGACTGCGACGCCGCCTCGCGGATTTCCTTTTGCCCCATATTGGTGATCGCATCGACGCGCTTGCCGAACTCCGGGCTGTCGACGTCCTGCGCGACCAGATCGTCGATGAACGCATCGACCCGCGCCTCCAGCTCGGTCTTTTTGGCGTCGTCGACCGGCACCAGCCCCGCCGCCCTGGTCGGCGCGACCGCGGGCACGGGATCGGGCGGGGTCAGCACCAGATTGGGTTCGGCAGTGATCGTCTCGGTCGGCGTCGTGGCCATCATGGTCTCCAGCGAACAGGCGCTTGCGAGTCTAGGACGATCGCGCGCCCGTTCAAGCGTGTTATATAACTAATACGGTTGCCTCAAGCGTGCAATGGTTCGATCGCGTCCAGGGGTTAGCCGTCGAAGACTGGACAATCCCAGTCTAACCCTTCCCGCACCGCACAAAACGCGCTACAGGCGCGCCCGAACCGCCCGCCGGGCGCTCCAATCAGGACACGCTATGAACCTCCGCAACGTGGCGATCATCGCCCACGTCGATCACGGCAAGACCACGCTCGTCGACCAGCTTTTCCGCCAATCGGGCACCTTCCGCGACAATCAGCGTGTCGAGGAACGCGCGATGGATTCGAACGATCTCGAAAAGGAACGCGGGATCACGATCCTGGCAAAACCGACCTCGATCGAATGGGAAGGCACGCGCATCAACATCGTCGACACGCCGGGCCACGCCGATTTCGGCGGCGAGGTGGAACGCATCCTGTCGATGGTCGACGGCGTCGTCCTGTTGGTCGACAGTTCCGAAGGCGCGATGCCGCAGACCAAGTTCGTGACCGGCAAGGCTCTGGCGCTGGGTCTTCGCCCGATCGTCGTCGTCAACAAGATCGACCGCCCCGACGAGCGCATCCAGGAAGTGCTGGACGAAGTGTTCGACCTGTTCGTGTCGCTCGATGCGACCGATGAGCAGCTCGATTTCCCTGTGCTCTACGCGTCCGGCCGCAACGGTTACGCCAACGAGGATCCGGACTTGCGTGAGGGCACCCTCACCCCGCTATTCCAGAAGATCGTCGACCATGTGCCGCCGCCGAACCTCGACGAGGACGCGCCGTTCAGCTTCCTGGTGACGCTGCTCGACCGCGACAATTTCCTCGGCCGCGTGCTGACCGGCCGCGTCCAGTCGGGCGTAGTCAAGGTCAACCAGCCGATCCATGCGCTCGACGATGACGGCAAGGTGATCGAAACCGGCCGCGCGTCGAAGCTGATGAGCTTTCGCGGCCTCGAACGCGTGCCCGTCGAGGAAGCGCGCGCCGGCGACATCATCAGCCTCGCCGGGCTGACCGTTGCCACCGTCGCCAACACCATCGCCGATCCGTCGGTGACCGAAGCGATCCACGCCCAGAAGATCGATCCCCCCACGCTGTCGATGCGCTTCGCCGTCAACGACAGCCCGATGGCGGGCCGTGAGGGCAGTAAGGTCACGTCGCGCATGATCCGCGACCGGCTGGAGCGCGAAGCCGAGTCGAACGTCGCTATCAAGGTGACCGAGAGCGCCGACAAGGACAGCTTCGAAGTCGCCGGCCGCGGCGAACTCCAACTCGGCGTGCTGATCGAGACGATGCGCCGCGAAGGCTTCGAGCTCGGCATCAGCCGCCCGCGTGTGTTGTTCCGCGAGGACGAGAACGGCAACAGGACCGAGCCGTACGAAACCGTCGTGATCGACGTCGATGACGAATATTCGGGCACGGTCGTCGACAAGATGAACCAGCGCAAGGGCGAGCTGGTCGACATGCGCCCGTCGGGCGGCGGCAAGACACGCATCACCTTCTCCGCGCCCAGCCGCGGCCTGATCGGCTATCACGGCGAATTCCTGTCCGACACGCGCGGCACCGGGATCATGAACCGGCTGTTCGAGCGTTACGGCCCGTTCAAGGGCACTATCGAGGGCCGCAAGAACGGCGTGCTGATCTCGAACGGCGCGGGTGAGGCGAACAGCTACGCGCTCGGCCCGCTCGAGGACCGCGGCGTGCTGTTCGTCGGGCATGGCGAGGCGCTCTACGAAGGCATGATCATCGGCGAGAACGCCAAGACCGAAGACCTTGAGGTCAACCCGATGAAGGCGAAGCAGCTGACCAACTTCCGCGCGTCGGGCGGCAAGGACGACGCCGTCCGCCTCTCCCCGCCCAGGAAGATGACGCTCGAACAGGCGATCGCGTACATCGACGACGACGAAATGGTCGAAGTCACGCCGAGCAAGATCCGGCTGCGCAAGCGCTTCCTCGATCCGCATGAGCGCAAGCGGCAGAGCCGGGCGAAGCAGGCAGCCTGATCGCCGCCAGCGTTAAGCGATCATCTTTGCCGGTCGCGAACCAGCGTTGCGAAATCGCTGATCGTCATCAGCCAGTCACGCTGTTCATCCTGGAACGTTTCGTGGATCGGGCGCGGTATCACGAGTTGCACCCGTTCGGCCTGCATCTGGTCAGTTTGCGCAAGCGATATGGAAGGTTCGAGCGTCGCGAGATGTTTGGGCCAGATACGATTTGCTTCCGGCAGAACCTGGCGCCAGCGATCCTTCAGCGAGGATTTCGACGCGAGCATCGTCAGGCGCTCTTCCGGATAATCGGCATCGTGATAGGCGGCGGCACCTGGAAACAGGAAATCCGCGGTATTGCCATGTTCGGTGACGACCTGACGCTCGAAAACAAGGTCCAGCGCGCGAAACACAGCGTCGAGATGATGCTCCATTGAATAGCCCATCCGCGATTTGCGGCGATTCTGGACGCTGATGGAGAATTTGAGGAAGCCGTCCACGTCAACCTGATCGCCAGTTCCGAAGCCAGCGGATATTCGCGCGCTGACGACCCGACGCTCAAGACGGCGGAACATCGCCTCTTCATGATCAAGCCACGCGATGAGAGCGGCGTCGGGATCATCACGGGCATCGACAGCCGGCAAGGTTAATCGCGCCAGATCGGAAAACTCACGCGTTCGCGGAAACGCCGTCCCGAAGCGCTCGATGATAAGGTTGAATGTTAGCGTTGGGTTGGCGCGACTTGGAGCGCGCTCATTGCCTCAGCACGGAAGCCGTTCTACCCTTGGTTAAGACACTATGGCCAAGGCGATACTCACTACCAAGGTCTCACCGACCTATGACGATCTGCCCGAGTATCGTTATCATTTTCCGCGAACCTATCTGCGCCAAGTCGAGCAAGCTGTAGGCGATTGGATTGTGTACTATGAGCCTCGGCGCACGTCAGGCGATCTTTCAAGCAGCGGTGGCCGGCAAGCCTATTTCGCGACAGCGCTAGTCGAGCGTATCGTTCCCGACCGGCTCCGCGCCGATCATTTTTATGCGGAAGTTTCCAACTATCTCGAATTCGTTCGCCCCGTCCCCTTCGTAGAAGGACAACGATATTACGAAAGCTCTCTTCAAAAGGTCGACGGCTCGACAAATAAGGGAGCGTTCGGGCGCTCGGTGCGCGTTCTTCCCGACCAAGAATACGACCTCATTTGGCGTACGGGATTTGGGCACGTGATTGGTTTGGAGGCGCGAGATCGACCTCCGCCCGACGTGCCTGAAGAACCATGGCTGAACCGCGTCGCTGACGGGCGAACGCCCTTCGAGCCGTTCGAGCAGGACCGTAAGATTGTAGAGAAACTGGTGTCGCGGCCATTTCGCGATCGTGCGTTCTCTGCAGCCGTCAAGTCGGCTTACGGGGATACTTGCGCCGTGACGGGAATCAAAATCATCAACGGTGGAGGTAGATCAGAGGTCCAAGCAGCGCATATTCGCCCCGTGCAGGATAGTGGGCCGGACAGCGTTAGAAACGGTATCGCTCTTTCGGGCACCATCCATTGGATGTTCGATAGAGGCCTACTCGCGGTGGACGAGGATTACCGGCTTCTGATCGCAAACGACAAGGTTCCCGAAACGGCTCTACGACTGCTGAGCCCGAACAAGAAGATTTTGCTGCCCGACCGAGAGGATTTGCGTCCGCACCCGCAATTTTTAGATTATCACCGCCGAACTTATTTCAAGGGATGATTTAAACCAAGGGAAGAGCAACTTTGCAGACGCTATTTCATTATCAATATCGCGACGCAGACAATTACAAAGCTCGCGGAGTGATCGCGCTGGCAGGACAAGAAAGTGCAGAGCGCTGGAGCGCCGCTCTCTCAAAGTTGGAGGCCGGCGAGTTTTTTGTGGCGGAGCAGCTGGGTATACCGCCCTTATATCAAACTCTTTATGCGTTTAGCAGGGGGCCGACGAAAGCCGATCATTGCTGGCACGAGTTCTTGAATATCGGCGTCGCGAGCGACGCAGACGTTAGTGAACCTATATGGGGAAGCGCCAGGGATTTAGGGTCAAAACCCCATCAGGCTCTTGATTCTCGGCATCCTTCCTGATTCACGTGAGTGTTGGATCGAGGGAGGTGCGCAATGGCGTTGTTCTGGTTGTCGGACGAGGCATGGGCGGCGATCGA
>JAFEEZ010000307.1 GCA_018240825.1 Pseudomonadota bacterium
CGAGATAGCGGTGTTGTTTTTCGGGCGGCTGGTGCTCGAAAAGGGTATCGAAGATTTCACCGCGGTCGTGCGCCGGTTGCAGGCGCAGAGGATTCCCGCGCGGTCGCTGGTCATAGGCGAAGGGCCGGCGCACAGGCGCCTGGCGAGGGCGTTGCCCGATGCGGTGTTCACCGGACATTTGATGGGCGACGATCTCGGCCGCGCGGTCGCCAGCGCCGACGTGATGCTCAACCCCAGCGTGACCGAGGCCTTCGGCAACGTCGTGCTCGAGGCGATGGCGGCTGGGTTGCCGGTGGTGAGCGCCGACACGCCCAGCGCCCGCGCGCTGATCGAACCGGAGAAGACCGGGCTGCTGTGCCCGCCGGGCGATGTCGCCGCCTACGCCGATGCGGTGCGGCGAGTAATCGCGTTGCCGGCCGAAGGTCGCCGCCTGTCGATCGCCGCGCGCGCGGCGAGCGCAGCCTTTACGTGGAGCACCGCTCTGGCGGCGGTCGCGGCGGTCTATGCGGAGGCGATAGGGCAGATCGGCTGATCGCGGCGCGGCAAAGCGCGATCGTCGGCGACCGCGGTTCGGCCACGGCCGCCCGATCCGCTCGATCGCGGAATGGCTGCCGTTACTTCCCGGCGGCGTGCGGGAAAAATTTCTCGATAACGCTCGACGCCAGCCGCGCCGGCCGCAGCGTCTCGGCATCGATGCAGCACCAGCTCGACTTGACCTCGGCCAGCACGTCCTCGCCGCGCTTGATGATCGTCTGATAGAAAGCGCGCGCGCCCTGGACTTTTTCGAGCAGCACGGTGGCGATCACTTCGTCGTTGAGGAAGGTCGGCTTGCGGTACGTGATCTCGTGTTTGAGTGCGACCCAGAGAATGCTCGCCACCGCGTCCGCCGGCGCCAGCTTGCGCCAATGGCTCAGCACCGCCTCCTGCACCCATTTCAGATAGGACGCGTTGTTGACGTGCCCCATGAAATCGATGTCCGCCGGGTCGATCGGTATCGGGAAACTGTGCGGGATGGCGTGGTTGGTCACGGCCGAGACAATAGCAAAATCTCTGATTTCAGGCCAGTTTTATGTCGAGCGCGCTGACGCTACGGCATGGCCGTCAAAGCAGGAAGGTGCCCTCCATCATCGTCACGCAATCACCGCCCAACACGACGCGATCCCCGTCGAGTCTGCATGTCAGCCGCCCGCCGCGCTTGCTCGCCTGATAAGCGGTGAAATGGTCACGGCCCAGGCGGCGCGCCCAATAGGGGACCATGACCGCGTGCGCCGATCCCGTCACAGGGTCCTCATCGATCCCGGCGCCGGGCGCGAATACGCGGCTGACCACATCACTGTCCTCGCCCGGCGCGGTGACGATCGTCAGCACGTCGCCCTCGCGCGCCAGCGCGCGGAAGTCGGGGTCGAGCGCGCGGATTTGATCGGCGCTGTCGAGCACGATCAGACCGTAACGGTGTTCGTGCCACAGCGTTTCGGCGGCCCGTTCCAGCCCAAGCCCGGCGACGATCGCGGGAAGCGGTTTCGGCGACGGACCCCAAACCGGCAGAGCGAGCTCGTAACCCGCTCCTGCGCGTGCGACTTCGAGCAACCCGGCCTTGCGCGTCTGGAACCGCACGCGGTCCATGTCGGGTGCGGAGGACAACACGAAATGCCCGCTCGCCAGCGTCGCGTGGCCGCACAGCACGACCTCGCTCGTCGGCGTGAACCAGCGCAGGTCGAAATCGACGTCGCCGTCGTCCGATGCGACGATGAAGGCGGTCTCCGACAAATTGTTTTCCGCCGCGATCGCCTGAAGCGTCGCATCGTCGAGCCAGTCGGACAGCGGCATCACCGCCGCCGGATTCCCCTCGAACGGCGCGCTCGCGAACGCATCGATCTGGGCGATGGGCAGTCTCATCAACTCGTCTCCAATTGCGTTCGTGCCGAGCTTGTCGAAGTTCTGTCCTTTCGACGCGCCGGATAAGGAAAGCAGCCCTTCGACACGCTCAGGGCGAACGGGGAAAAGTCAAACCCGCTTCCCGAACCAGTGCGGCGTCACGTCGGCCTCTATCAACGGATTGTCGGTATCGACATGGCCTTCGGGATCGAGGTGGATCAGCACCTCAACCTTCGGAAACGCCCGGCGCAGCGCGGTCTCGACGCCCTCGACCACGTCGTGCGCCTGCGCCACCGTGATATCGCGCGCAACCTCCATATGGAATTGCGCGAAGTCGTGGCTGCCCGACCGGCGTGTCCGGAAATCGTGGATGCCCTTGATCCCGGGCTGGCGCGCAGCGACTTCGATAAAGGCTTTGCGCTGCTGTTCGGGCCATTCCTTGTCCATCAGCATGTCGATCGCATGGCTCGACGCCTTGAACGCGCCCCATGCCAGCCACGCGGCGATCGCGATGCCGAAGATAGGGTCGGCATGGCGCCAGCCGAGGAACTGGTCGAGCGCCAGCGCCGCGATCACCGCCCCGTTGAGCAATACGTCGGACTGGTAATGGACATTGTCCGCCATGATCGCGACCGATCCGGTCTTGCGGATGATGCTGCGCTGATACGCCAGCAGCACGATAGTCGCGAGGATCGCCGCGACCGACACGCCGATGCCGAGCTCGGCGGCGTGGGTCGGCGCGTTGCTGGTCAAGGCGGCGATAGCGCGCCACGCGATGGCGACCGCCGACACCGAGATCAGCACGACCTGGAACAGCGCCGCCAGCGCCTCCGCCTTGCCGTGGCCAAACCGATGGTCATGGTCGGCGGGTTCGGCGGCGAGCTTGACACCGTAGAGCGTGACGAGGCTCGCGAGCAGATCGAGCCCGGAATCGGCCAAGCTGCCGAGCATCGCGACCGAGCCGGTGCTCCACGCGGCATATGCCTTGAGCGCGATCAGCCCGCACGCCATCGCCACGCTGGCGAGCGCAGCGCGCACCGCGAACGGAATCGCGCGGCGCTGGTCCTCGGTCATGGGTAAAGCAGCCCTTCGGTCCAGTCGCCATCGGCGCGGTCGAATACGCGGCGCTCGTGCAGGCGGTGCGCGCGGTCCTGCCAGAACTCGATGTGATCGGGCGTCAAACGATAACCACCCCAATGCGGCGGGCGCGGGACGTCCCGGCCGTCGAACCTGGCTTGCACCTCGGCGAAGCGCGCCTCAAACGCCGCGCGATCGCCAAGCGGGCGCGACTGATCCGACGCCCAGGCGCCCAATTGCGAGTCGCGGCTGCGGCTGGCGAAATAGGCGTCCGATTCAGCGTCGGTGACAAGGGTCAGCGCGCCCTCGATACGGACTTGCCGCCGCAGCGATTTCCAGTGGAACAGCAGCGCGCCGTGCGGATTGGCGGCAATCTCGCCCGCCTTGCGGCTCTCACGATTGGTGTAGAACACGAACCCGTCCGGCCCATGCCCCTTCAACAGCACCATCCGCACCGACGGGCGGCCCGTGGCGTCGGCGGTCGCCAACGCCATCGCGTTGGAGTCATTGAGCTCGCTCGCGCGCGCCTCAGCAAACCAGGCATCGAACAGGGCGAAGGGATCGTCGGCCATGTCCGCCCCTTACCGCACGACTCCGCGCAGGGGAACGACTCCTCGCGACCTTGGTTGAATCGGTCTCGCAACAAAAGGATGAGACATGGCCGCGCGCGCCTATTGGCAGGGACAGATCAGGTTGGCGCTCGTGTCGATCCCGGTCGAAATCTACACCGCGACCAAATCGGGCGCGTCGGTCGCGTTCCATCAGGTCCACGAGCCGTCGGGCAAGCGCGTCAAATATGAAAAGGTCGTGCCCGGAATCGGCCCGGTCGACACCAACGAGATCGTCAAGGGCTTCGAGTATGAGAAGGGCGAATATGTCCTGCTCGAACAGGACGAAATCGACGCGGTGAAGCTCGAATCGAAGAAGACGCTCGAACTGACCCAGTTCGTCGATGCGAGCGAGATCGACGTGCTCTATTACGAACGTCCCTATTTCGTCGTGCCCGTCGACGATCTCGCCGAGGAAGCGTTCATCGTGCTGCGCGAAGCGCTCAGGCGGTCGAAAAAGGTCGGGCTCGGCCAGCTCGCGATGCGCGGGCGCGAATACGTCGTCAGCCTGAAACCGTGCGGGCGCGGCATGGTGCTCGAGACTTTGCGGTACGCCGACGAGGTCAACAAGGCGCAGGGCTATTTCCGCGATATTCCCGACGGCGAGCCCGACGAGGATCTGCTCGACCTCGCGACCACGCTCATCGAAAAGAAGACCGCGAGTTTCGACCCCAAGGAATTCCATGACCGCTATGTCGACGCGCTCAAGGACCTGATCAAGCGCAAGGCGAGGCAGAAGACCAACCGCAAGATCATCGAGGACAAGGACGATGGAGGCACCAGCCGCTCGGGATCGAACGTCGTCGACCTGATGGCGGCGCTCAAGAAGTCGATCGAGCGCCCGGGGGCGAAGACCAGCGCGGCGGTCAAGACCAAGCCAGTCAAAGCAGCGGCAAAAAAAGCTCCCGCGAGGAAGCGCGCATAAATGGCCGACCGCGATCCCCTCGCCACGTACAACGCCAAGCGTGACTTCACCAGGACCGCCGAGCCGCGCGGCGAGCTAGGCCCCGGCAACGGCAACCGCTTCATGGTGCAGAAGCACGACGCGACGCGGCTGCACTGGGACCTGCGCCTCGAAGTTGACGGCGTGATGAAAAGCTGGGCAGTGACTCGCGGCCCCAGCCTCGATCCCGGCGACAAGCGGCTCGCGGTCCAGACCGAGGACCATCCCTTGTCCTATTCGGATTTCGAGGGGACGATTCCCGAAGGCGAATATGGCGGCGGCACGGTGATGCTGTGGGACGACGGCTGGTGGGAGCCGATCGCGGGAAAATCGGCGAAGGACCTCGAAAAAGGCCACCTCCATTTCATTCTCCACGGCGAACGGATGAAGGGCGAATGGCTGCTGATCCGCTTGCGTCCGCGTGGGAAGGAGCGCCACGTCAACTGGCTGCTCCGCAAGCTGGAGGATGAATATTCCGGCGGCTCGGACGAGCTTGTCGAAGGCGCGCTGACCAGCGTCAAAACCGGCCGCACGATGGCCGACATCGCGGCGGGAAAGAAGGCGAAAGAGCTGGCGAGCTGGACTAAGCAGCGCGCCGCGGCCAAACAATCTTCGTCACCCCCGCGAAAGCGGGGGCCCACCTCCCAACCGTCCAACGTGCGGGAGGGGCGGGAGATGGGTTCCCACTTTCGCGGGAATGACGGTAATAAAAAGCTCCCCTCCTTCCGCGAGCCCCAGCTCTGTACCCTCGTCGACTCCGTTCCCACCGGGACCGGCTGGATCCACGAGGTCAAATATGACGGCTACCGCGTCCTGATCGCAGTCGGCGGTGGCAAGGTGAAGCTATACACCCGCAAGGGTCTCGACTGGACCGACAAGTTTCCCGGGATCGCCGAAGCCGCGGCGACGCTCCCCGTGGGATCGGCACTGATCGACGGCGAGGTGGTCGCGTTCAAGGACGGACACCCCGATTTTTCGAGCCTTCAGGACGCGATCGCCAACGGCGGCGACATGACATTGTTCGCGTTCGACCTGCTCGAACTCGATGGCGAGCGGCTCGACAAGCTCCCCAATATCCAGCGCAAGGAACGGCTGCGGCCATTGCTCGACGGCGCCGACCAGCGGCTGCAATTCGCCGAGCATATCGTCGGCGAGGGCGAAAAGCTGTTCGATGCCATGTGCCGCGAAGGCTATGAGGGAATCGTCTGCAAGCGCGCCGACGCGCCGTATCGCGGCAAGCGCACGCAAAGCTGGCTCAAGGTCAAGTGCCTGAAGCGGCAGGAATTCGTCATCGTCGGCTGGACGATGAGCGACAAGTCGCGAGGCTTTCGCGCGCTGCTGCTCGGCGTCAACGAGGACGGAAAGCTGCGCTATGCCGGCAAGGTCGGCACCGGGTTCAACGTCGCGACGATGAACGATCTGCGCGCGAGGCTCGATCGCCTCGCGCGCAAGTCGCCGACGGTGGACGCGCCGCGCGCCGCGACGCGCGGCGCGCATTGGGTCACGCCCAAATTGGTCGCGGAGATCGCGTTCACCGAAGTGACCCCTGACGGCGTGCTTCGCCACCCGAGCTTCGTCGGATTGCGCGGCGACAAGGAGGCGAAAGAGGTGATCGAGGAAAAAGCCAGGCCGGCACCCCAAGCGCCGGCGTCGAGCATCAAGATCACGCATCCCGACCGGCTGATCTTCCCCGATTCGGACGTCACCAAGGGCGACCTCGCCGCCTTCTACGAAGCGATGGCGCCGGTCGCGCTGCAATGGATCGCCAACCGCCCGATCAGCCTGGTCCGCTGCCCGCAGGGCCGCGGCAAGCATTGCTTCTTCCAGAAACACGACGCCGGGTCGTTCGGCGATCATGTCAAGCACGTCATGGTCCGCGAAAAGGACGGATCGGAGGAGCCCTATCTCTATGTCGACGACGCCGACGGGCTGTTGACCTGCGTACAGATGGGGACGATCGAGTTCCACGGCTGGGGATCGTCGGTCGCCGATATCGAGAAACCCGACCGGCTGGTGTTCGACCTCGACCCCGATGTCGGGCTCGGGTTCGACGCAGTGAAGAAGGCAGCGGCCGACCTGAAGGGCCATCTCGCCGAAATAGGGCTGGTCAGCTTCGCGATGCTGTCGGGCGGCAAGGGCGTGCACGTCGTCGTGCCGCTCACGCCCGCAGCCGAATGGCCGATGGTCAAGGATTTCGCCGACCGCTTCTGCCGCGCGCTGGCGCAGGCCGAACCCGATCGTTTCACCGCGACGATGTCCAAGGCCAAGCGCGTCGGAAAAATCTTCCTCGACTGGCTGCGCAACCAGCGCGGCGCGACCGCGGTGATGCCGTATACCGCGCGCGCCCGGAGCGGCGCGCCCGTCGCGGCGCCGGTGACCTGGGCGGAACTCGAGGACATCGACACCGCGGCGAAATGGCGCGTCGGCGACCAGGACGAGCTGCTCGCTCGCGCTTCGGGCAAGGGCCTCGCGGGATGGGGCGTCGCACGGCAGAGTTTGCCGGACCTGTAAGACCCGTTCCGCGGGGGGAGAGGGATTCATTGCGCAAAACCGCCGCGTCCCCCAAATAGCGAGCCACGATGGCAGCAGATCCCTACACCACCCTCGGCGTTGCGCGCGGAGCCGACGAAGCCGCAATCAAGAAAGCGTATCGCAAGCTCGCGAAGGAGCTTCACCCCGACCGTAACAAGGACAATCCCAAGGCGGCGGAGAAATTCAGCCAGGTCACGGCGGCCTATGACCTCCTTACCGACAAGGACAAGCGGGCGCGGTTCGATCGGGGCGAGATCGACGCCGACGGCAACCCGACGATGCCGTTCGGCTATGGCGGCGGCGCGCAGCAAGGCGGTTTTCGCGCCGGGCCGGGCGGCGGGTTCGAATTCACCGACGGCGGCGGCGATTTCAGCGACCTGTTCGAAGGGCTGTTCGGCGGTCGCGGACGTCAGGGGGGCGGCGGATTCGCGAGCGGGTTCGGAAAACGCCAAAGCCCCAAGGGCGCCAACGCGGCTTATCGACTAGCCGTCCCGTTCGTCGATGCCGCAACGCTCGCGCCCCAGCGAATCACGCGCGCCGACGGCAAGACGATCGACCTCAAGCTCCCCGCCGGTGTCGAGACGGGGACGCAGATGCGGCTCGCGGGCAAGGGCGAGCCGGGCCCTGGCGGCGCCGGCGACGCGATCATCACGATCGAGGTCCAGCCGCATCGCTTCTTCGTCCGCGACGGCGACGACATCCGCCTCGACCTGCCGATCAGCCTGTCCGAAGCCGTGCTCGGCGCGAGCGTGCGCGTTCCGACCGCCGACAAGGCCGTGATGCTGACAATTCCCAAGGGATCGAGTTCGGGCAAGGTGCTGCGGCTCAAGGGCAAGGGATTTCACAAGAAGGGCGGGGGGCGCGGCGACCAGCTCGTGACCTTGATGGTCGACGTGCCGGTCGACGACGACGCGCTGGTCGAATTTGTCCAGGGGTGGCCCGGTAAAGACAGGAACCCGCGCGGCAATCTGGGCGTCTGAACCAATACGCCATGTCGCACATTTCGCCCCTCTCGCCCGAAGCCCGCGCCGGGCGCGGCTATCACGAGCGGCGCGGCAGGCCGGTATGGGAGCGGGGGTGGATCGTCACGAAGCGCGTGTTCGTGGGCATTTTCGCCAACGGATTCATGTATGCCGGCAACCTCGCCTATCTGGCGCTGATGACGGTGTTTCCGTTCTTCATCCTGGCGGCCGCGATCGCATCGATCTTCGGCCAAGGCGCCGAAGCCGCTCATGCCGTCGATTCGTTCCTCTACACGCTGCCGCACAGCGTTCGCGATCTTCTGCGCAAGCCGATCGCGGACGTGCTTGCGGCGCGCAACGGCTCGCTGTTCGTGTTCGGCGCGCTTGTAGCCTTGTGGACGGTGGGAAGCTTCGTCGAAACGATCCGCGACGTGTTCCGTCGCGCCTACGGTGTGACGTTCGACAAGCCTTTCTGGCGGTACCGGCTGGGGTCGATGCTGGTCATTGTCGCTTCGGTGGTGCTCGCGCTCCTCGCTTTCCTGATCCAGGGCGCACTGACGATCGTCGAACAGTTCATCTATCGCCTCGTGCCCTGGGCGGCGGAGGTCGGCGGATGGGTCAGCGCGGCGCGGATCGTGCCTGCATGCGTCATGTACGGAGCGCTCTATCTGCTGTTCGCTTCGGTCACCCCCGGCAAATACCGCCGCCAAGGGTGCCCGCGCTGGCCCGGTGCGCTGTTCACCACCCTGTGGTGGATCAGCGCGACGCTGTTGCTGCCGCTCGTGCTTGGCCTGTTCGGCGGATACGACCTGACCTATGGTAGTCTGGCGGGAGTGATCGTCACGCTCTTGTTCTTCTGGATCATCGGGTTCGGCATCTCGATCGGCGCGCATTTGAACGCGGCACTAGCCGAAACCCCGTTGGACGACGTAAGGGAAAGCCGGACCAAGAATACGGAGGCAGTCGCGACGTGAGCGGACTGATGCAAGGCAAGCGCGGGCTGATCATGGGGCTCGCCAACGACAAGAGCCTGGCCTGGGGGATCGCGCGGAAATTGTCGGAACAGGGCGCGGAACTCGCGTTCAGTTACCAGGGCGAGACGATGGAGAAGCGCGTCCGCCCGCTCGCCGAGCAATTGGGCGTCGCGCGGCTGTTCGATTGCGACGTGTCGGATATGGCGAGCCTCGACCGGACCTTCGCCGATCTCGCAAAGGACTGGCCGACGATCGACTTCGTCGTCCACGCGATCGGCTTTTCGGACAAGAACGAGCTGCGCGGGCGGTTCGTCGACACCAGTCTCGACAATTTCCTGATGACGATGAACATCAGCGTCTATTCGTTCGTCACGGTGGCGCAGCGCGCGGCGGCGATGATGCCCGATGGCGGCTCGCTGCTGACGCTCAGCTATTACGGCGCCGAAAAGGTCATCCCGCATTACAATGTGATGGGCCTCGCCAAGGCGGCGCTCGAGACCAGCGTCCAGTATCTCGCGGTCGATCTGGGCCGCGACAATATCCGCGTCAACGCGATCTCGGCCGGGCCGATCAAGACGCTGGCCGCGAGCGGGATCGGCGATTTCCGCCTGATCCTGAAGTGGAACGAACTCAACAGCCCGCTCAAGCGCAACGTCACAATCGAGGATGTGGGCGGGGCCGGGCTTTACCTGTGCAGCGATCTCGCGAGCGGCGTGACCGGCGAGGTCCATCATGTCGACGCCGGCTACAACGTGATCGGCATGAAGGCCGAGGACGCGCCGGACATCGCGTTGGTATGATAAGCGCGATCATGTTGCTGTTGGCGCCCGTCGCGGACAAGCAATATTCCTTTTGCGGTGTCTCCGCAGATACGGCCGACGAGATGGCGCAGACGGTGTTGACCTCGTCCGATCTGAAGGAGGAGGTCGGGACGGCGCAGTGGAGCGTCCGATCGAATAATCGCGATACGATTTGGTCTATCGGATTGCCGGAAAAGGGCGGTCCACATGCGGTAGTGTGTCGACATATTGTTCCCAATGGATCGCGCAGTACGGTAATCACGGAAATCGCCTGCGACGGCTCGGA